>JBAQPK010000274.1:0-3615 GCA_049305715.1 Desulfuromonadaceae bacterium
CAGTGAGAGTGTACGGCTGCAGCTCTACGGAGCCTGCACCAGTCTGTATCGTTTCAATCAGCTGACAAGCCGGGGGAGCGCGCCGGACCTGATTGCCGAGCACAGCATGGGGATCTACCCGGCGCTGGCGGCTTCCGGCGCTATCGACGGTAAGGTGGCCCTTGAGCTGACCTGGCGGATCGGCAGATGCATGGCGGAGATGGGAAAAGGGCGTGAGTATGGGCTGGGGTGTATCATCGGACTGACCCATGCCCCTCTGGAAGCGATAGCGGCCAACAACGGCGTGCATATCGCCAACCACAACACCTCGCGCCATTTTCTGCTGGCCGGTGAACGGGACATGGTGGCCGCGGCGCTGGTTGAGGCCGAAGCCTCCGGCGCTTTTTCTGTGAGCATTTTCCCCTGTGACGCCCCGCTCCACACCCCTCAGATTGCGGATATCGCCGCAGAGCTTCAGAGCATCGTGGCGGAGTACCGCTTTCTCGAACCGCACATTCCGCTGGTGGAGCATATCGCCCAAACGACCCTGGCAGCCGCCGCGATCCCTGCGTTTCTGGTGGATGAGCTCTGTCGTCCGGTGTACTGGGAAACGACCTACCGCTCTCTCCGCTCCCGGGGGGTGACGCGGTTTCAAGAGGTGGGGGCCGGATCGGCGCTCTCCAAGTTCAACCGCTGGATCGACAGTGAATCATGAGATATCACGAGACCAAAATAACCGTCCGTTTCAACGAGATAGATGCCTATCGGGTGGCCTGGCACGGCCATTACGTGGCCTGGATGGAGATCGGCCGCAATAACCTGGCTGGCCGGTTCGATCTCGGTGCCTTTCAGCTGGCGGCGGCCGGTTACCTGGGGCCGGTGGTCGCTCTCGAACTGAAATTTCTCCGCCCGGCCTGTTTTAACGATGAACTGACGATCCGGACCACCCTGCGCCGGACCGAGACCGCCACCCTCGAATTTGTTACCACCATCGTCGGCCCCGATGGAAAAAAATGTGCCACCGGTACGACGACCCACGCGCTGACCGACCTGGACGGCGTGCTCCAGTTCCAACTCCCGCCGGTGATCGCCGAGCGGGTAGACCGCCTGCTGGCGTCGCTGGAGCTGCCGTGAAGATTCTGCTGATCTCCGCCAACCGTGAGCGCGACCCCTATCCGGTTTTCCCGATCGGGCTCGCCTGTCTGGCTGGGCCGCTAGGGGCTGCCGGTCACCTGCTCTCCGCGCTCGACCTCTGCTTCGAACCCGATCCCAATAGCGCCATTTCCGCTGCCCTTGCCGAATATCGGCCCGATGCCGTCGTCATTTCCCTGCGCAATCTGGACAACGTTACCTGGCCGGGGAGCCGCAGCTACCTTGACGGGGTGCGGGATATCGTGGCCCTCTGTCGTGCCCGGGCCGTGACCATTATCGGCGGCTCCGGTTTTTCGCTGATGCCGGCCTTAATCCTGGCCGCTGTCGGCGCCGATTACGGCGTGGCGGCGGAGGGGGAAGAGGTGTTGCCGCGTCTGATCGATTGTCTGGAGTCGCGCGGTGACGCGTCCCTGCTGCCGGGGGTCGTGCTCCCCGGAAAAACGGCTTTCATCCCGCCGCTGCCGCTTGGGGTTCTCGGCACACCCGATCGCACCCTCTTCGATGTGGGACGCTATTACCGCGAAGGGGGGATGGCCAACCTGCAGACCAAGCGCGGCTGCCCGTTCGGCTGCATCTACTGCACCTATCCCCTGCTGGAGGGGCGCTGTATGCGCCTGCGCCCGATTCCGGAGATCATCGCCGAGATCCGCGCCCTGGTGGACAATTATGGCGTCAGCTACCTCTATTTTGTCGATGACATCTTCAACTACCCCCCCGATTTTGCCGAGGAGCTGTGTCGTGCAATGGCCGGGGAACGGCTGCCGGTCAACTGGTCGGCCTTCATCAACCCCGATTTCATATCGCCGCGCATGTTGCAGGCGATGCTGGAGGCCGGTTGCGACGCGGTCGAGTACGGCAGCGATTCCGGCTCCTCCCGGATGCTCAAAAACCTCGGCAAGTCATTCACCGTAGACTCCATCCGCTCCTCATCGCGTCTCTGCCGTGAAATGGGGATGGATTTTGCCCACTACATCCTCTTCGGCGGCCCGGGGGAAACGAGGGAAACCGTGCTGGAGACATTTGCCCTGATGGACGAGGTCGAACCGACCGCGGTCATCACGATGACCGGCATCCGGATCTATCCCGGCACCGCGATGGAACAGGCCGCCCTTAGGGACGGCATCATTGCCGAGGGGGATTCCCTGCTGGAGCCGGTGTTCTACATCTCGCCGGCGATCAGGGAGGGGCTCTGCGATCTGGTCACGGAAGAGGCCCTCAAACGGCGCACCTGGATAGTGCCAAGCCTTGAGGTCAATGTCAGCTCGGCAATGCTGGACGCCCTGAGGATGTTTTCGGTCAAGGGGCCGCTCTGGAAGCTGATGAAACGGCTCGGGAGGAGCCGTGTCAGTCCGATGTAATCCTGCAGTTCCGCGCACCTCCCCACTGGACATTCTTCCCGTTTACCGGTTATAATGAGCTTTTTCAGGAACCTCCCCGGAGTCACTATGGAATTCAGAGACAAAATCGTCGCCGTAACCGGCGGTACCCGAGGTATCGGCAGGGCCATATCCCTGGCCTTTGCCAGGGAAGGGGCGCAGGTGTTTGCCGCTTATCTGGGCAATGACGCCGCAGCCCTCTCTCTTGCTGATGAGGCTGCCGGCCTTCCCGGCTCGATTATCGCCATCAAGGCCGATGTCAGCACGGCAGAAGGCGCCCGGAGTGTCATCAACGCCGCCTCGCAGGGGGGGGGACACATCGACGTGCTGGTCAACAACGCCGGGATCGTGAAGGACGGATTTCTGGCGATGATGGCCGACGACGACTGGGATGACGTGATACGCACCAACCTGTATCCCCTGTTCCACTGCTGCAAGTGGGGCGTGCGCAAGATGCTGGCCCGCCGTCAGGGCTCGATCATCACGATCTCCTCCATCTCCGGCATCAGCGGTGCTGTAGGTCAGACCAACTATGCCGCCTCGAAAGGGGCGGCAATCAGTTTCACCAAATCGCTTGCCCGGGAGCTGGGGGGGATGGGAATCAGGGTGAACGCCGTGGTGGCCGGCCTGATCAGGACCGGCATGACGGAAGGGCTCAACCAGGATGTCGTCGACCGGATCGTGAAAAGCTCGGCCCTTGGTCGCATCGGCACCCCCGAAGAGGTGGCCGCCGCGGTCCTGTTCCTGGCCTCGGAGCGGGCTTCCTATATCACCGGTCAGGCGCTGATCGTCGATGGCGGAACCGTCTGATGGGCAGGCGGCGCGTCGTCATAACCGGTCTGGGGGTCTTCAGCGGTTCCGGCGCCGATGTGCCGGCCTTTACCGCCGCCCTGCTGAACGGCGGCAGCGGCATCGCTCCGCTCGACCTGTTTGACGTATCCCCCTTTCCCTCCCGGATCGGTTGTCAGGTCAAGGGGTACGATCCGCGGGACCATTTTGACCGCACGACTGCCCGGAAGCTCTCGCGGGCCGACCAGTTCGCGGTGATCGCCGCCGGGGAGGCGCTTCAAGACAGCGGCGTCACCGGCCGTTATTCACCGTATGAGAT
>JBAQPK010000275.1:0-3222 GCA_049305715.1 Desulfuromonadaceae bacterium
TGATATAAATCTTGAGGTCTTTCCGGTGCTGAACAAGATCGATCTGCCTGCCGCCGATCCGGAGCGGGTCAAGCAGGAGATCGAGGAAATCATCGGCATCGATGCCCATGATGCCGTGCTGGCCAGCGCCAAGGAGGGGATCGGCACCCACGAGATACTTGAGGAGATCGTCAAGAAGATTCCACCTCCCGTCGGGAACCCGGGCGCACCGCTCAAGGCGCTGCTGTTCGACTCCTGGTACGATCAGTATCAGGGGGTCATCATCCTCGTGCGTATCTTTGACGGCACGCTCAGGAAGGGTGACAAGATCCAGCTTATGGCGACCAACAGCTCCTTTGAAGCGCTGAAAGTCGGGGTCTTCGCGCCGACGATGGTCGAGGTGGCGGAACTGGCGGCAGGTGAGGTCGGTTTCATCATCGCCGGCATCAAGGACGTTGCCGACGCCAAGGTCGGCGATACGGTGACCCTGCTGCATCGCCAGTGCGAGAAGGCTCTGGAGGGTTTCAAGGAGGTCAAGCCGATGGTGTTCTCCGGCCTGTACCCGATCGATACCGTCCAGTACGAGCAACTGCGGGACGCGCTGGCCAAGCTGAAACTGAACGATTCCTCGTTCTCCTTCGAGCCGGAAACGTCTCTGGCCCTCGGTTTCGGCTTCCGCTGTGGTTTCCTCGGCCTGCTGCATATGGAAATCATCCAGGAGCGGCTGGAGCGGGAGTTCTCCCTCGATCTGATAACTACGGCTCCGACGGTCGTCTATCGGGTGCATAAACTGAACGGCGAAGTGTACTCCATCCAGAGTGCCAATCAGATGCCGGAGCTGCAGAGTACGGAGTTTCTCGAGGAGCCGTTCATACTGGCCCATATCCATGTGCCGAATGAATACGTCGGCGGCGTGCTGGCGCTCTGTGAGGACAAGCGCGGCGTGCAGCGCGAGATCAAGTATCTGACGCCGACGCGCGTCATGATTATCTACGAACTGCCGTTGAACGAGATCGTCCTCGATTTCTACGACCGCCTCAAGTCGATCACGAAGGGTTATGCCTCCCTCGATTATGAGCATCTGGAGTACCGTCAGAGCGATCTGGTGCGGATGAATGTCATGATCAACGGCGAGGTCGTTGATGCCCTCTCCTTGATCCTGCATCGCGAGAAGGCTTATTTCCGCGGCCGTGACCTTGTCTCAAAAATGAAGGAGCTGATTTCACGGCAGATGTTCGAGGTGGCCATCCAGGCGGCCATCGGCAACAGGATTATTGCCCGTGAGACGGTCAAGGCAATGCGCAAGGATGTTCTTGCCAAGTGTTACGGCGGGGATATCACCCGCAAGCGGAAGCTGCTGGAGAAACAGAAAGAGGGCAAAAAAAGGATGAAGAATGTCGGCAATGTCGAATTGCCGCAGGAAGCATTTCTGGCAATTTTGAAGGTTGACTGACAGACTACGAGGTTATAAAGGAATCCGTATGGAAGAACATCAGGAACCACATCAGGCAGAATTATCTTCGCGGCACCCGGAGCCGGTCAAAAAGAAAGGGCTGATTCGCGAGTATGCCGAATCGATCTTGATAGCGGTACTGCTCGCCCTGGTAATCCGCACCTACCTTGTCCAGGCATTCAAGATTCCGTCCGGGTCTATGGAGGATACACTGGCGATCGGAGACCATCTGCTGGTCAGCAAGTTCATCTACGGCACCAAGATACCTTTTGCCGACAAACGTGTGCTGACGATTCGTGACCCGCGTCAGGGAGATGTGATCGTCTTCGAGTACCCGGAAGACCCCAGCAAGGATTTTATCAAGCGCGTGATCGGCGTCCCCGGTGATGTGGTGGAAGGGAAGGAAAAGAAGGTCTACGTCAACGGAAAACCGTATGAGAACCCTCATGAGATACATAAGGAAAAGGATCTCATCCCGAAGGAAATGAATCCGCGTGATACCTTCGGCCCGGTTACCGTGCCGGCAGGTTCATACTTTGTCATGGGGGATAACCGTGATCGCTCATATGACAGCCGTTTCTGGAAGTTTGTCCGGCGTGATCAGATCAAGGGGCTGGCATTTATCAAGTACTGGTCGTGGGATCGGGAAAAATTCATGCCGCGGTTCGGGAATATCGGACGTCTTATACACTAAGTTAATATTTTAATAATCGGAGGATTGTATGGATACACTTGGAAACTGGAAACGGACGCATTACTGCGGTGATCTGAAAGCCGCGGACATCGGCAGCGAGGTGGTACTGATGGGATGGGCTCTGCGCCGCCGCGACCATGGCGGGCTCATCTTCATCGATCTGCGAGATCGCGAGGGGATAGCCCAGGTCGTGTTCGACCCGGAAGTCAATCCTTCAGGCCATGCCGTTGCCGAATCGGTCCGCAGTGAATTTGTGCTGGCGGTCAGGGGGAAGGTCATTCCGCGCCCGGAAGGAACGGTCAACCCGAACATGAAGACCGGCGAAGTTGAAATCCAGGTGCTGGAGTGTAAACTGCTCAATCGTTCCAAGCCACTCCCGTTTATGCTGGATGAACATAGCGAGATCAATGAAAATATCCGTCTGAAATATCGCTATCTTGATCTTCGCCGTCCCCAGCTGCAGTATAACCTGATCCTTCGTTCAAAGGTTGCACAGCTGACCCGCTCATACCTGACCGATAACGGTTTCATAGAGCTTGAAACGCCGTTTCTTACCAAATCCACCCCGGAAGGAGCGCGTGACTTCCTGGTGCCGTCCCGTATTAATCAGGGGCATTTTTATGCACTGCCGCAGTCTCCCCAGATTTTTAAACAGATCCTGATGATTTCCGGTTTTGACCGGTATTTCCAGGTTGTGCGTTGTTTCCGTGACGAAGATCTCCGTGCCGATCGCCAGCCGGAGTTCACCCAGATCGACTGCGAGATGTCCTTCATTGACCAGGAGGATATCATCACGGTCATGGAGGGGCTGATCGCGCGCGTCTTTACCGAAGCAAAGGGGGTTGCGGTTCAGCTCCCGGTGGAGCGTCTTACCTATGCCGAGGCAATTCGCCGCTTCGGCGTCGATAATCCTGACCTCCGTTTCGGCATGGAACTCTGCGATCTGACCGACACCGTAAAAGCCTCCGGCTTCAAGGTTTTTGCCGATGTCGCCTCAAAGGGGGGGATAATCAAGGGGATCAACGCCAAGGGGTGCGCGAAGTTCTCCCGCAAGGATATCGACGATCTGACTGAATTCGTCAAGATCTACGGCGCC
>JBAQPK010000276.1:0-4422 GCA_049305715.1 Desulfuromonadaceae bacterium
CCACCCATGGCAGGCCTTCTGAAATCAACGCCCACCCCCACAAAGCCGGTCAGGTTATTCTCGTGCACAACGGCATCATAGAAAATTATCTGCAGCTCAAAGAACAGCTGAAACAGGGTGGCCATACGTTCAAGAGCGACACGGATACGGAAGTCATCGCGCACGTGATCGAAGAAAAGCTGAGGAGTGACGCTGATTTTGAAAAGGCCGTCAGGGAGTCCCTGGCGCAATTACGCGGCGCGTATGCGGTCTGTATCCTCGACGAAAAAAATCCGGGTTGTCTGATCGCCGCCAAGCTCGGCTCACCGATGGTCGTTGGACTCGGAGATGGAGAGTTTTTCGTCGCGTCGGATATTCCGGCAATTTTGGCCTATACCCGCGAGATGGTCTTCATGGAGGATGGCGAGATGGTTATTTTCAGGGACGGCGCGGCCCAGTTCACAACTATTGCAGGCGCTCCCCTCGATAAAAAAGCGCGCCATATCGATTGGTCCCCCATGATGGCCGAAAAGGGGGGATACCGGCACTTCATGCTGAAGGAGATCCACGAACAGCCCCGTGCCGTACGAGATACCATTGCCGGCCGGCTGCGCGAAGATGAGGGGGATGTGTACCTTGAAACTCTGCAGTTCAGCGATCGACAGCTGGCGGCGGTCAAGCGGATTGTCATCATTGCCTGCGGCACCTCCTGGCACGCGGCTCTGGTCGGCAAGTTCTACATCGAGGGACACTGCCGCATTCCGGTTGAGGTTGATATCGCATCCGAGTTCCGCTACCGCAACCCGGTTGTCGATGAGAGTACACTGGCAATTGTCATCTCCCAGTCTGGCGAAACGGCCGACACCCTGGCGGCCCTGCGCGAAGCAAAATCGCGCGGCGCCATGAACATTGCGATCTGCAACGTCGTAGACTCTTCCATCGCCCGCGAATCGGCGGGTGTTATCTACACCCACGCCGGCCCGGAGATCGGCGTGGCCTCGACCAAGGCTTTTGTCACCCAGTTGACCGCCCTGTATCTCTTTACGATCCGTCTGGGGCGCGCCACCTGCACGATTGACGCCGCCAAGGGCCAGCGGATGATCGCGGCGCTCAAGAAAGTGCCGGGTATGCTGGAAGAAACGCTGAAGCTGAACGAGTATACGGAAAAAATAGCAAAAAAATATATGAACGCCCGTGACTTTCTCTATCTCGGCCGCGGGAAAAACTTTCCGATCGCCCTCGAAGGGGCGCTGAAACTCAAGGAAATTTCCTACATCCACGCCGAAGGGTACCCGGCCGGAGAAATGAAGCATGGTCCGATCGCCCTGATTGATGAGGATGTGCCGGTCGTTGTGCTTGTTACCAAAGGGAGCTCTTACGAAAAGACGCTCTCCAATATGGAAGAGGTTATCACCCGGGGCGGCCGCGTAATTGCCGTCTGCTCGGCCGGCGATGAAGAGGTGCGCGGCAGGGTGGAAACGACCATTGAAATACCGAGTATTGACGAAGATCTTGGCCCGCTGCTGCTCTCCGTGCCGCTGCAGCTTC
Organism: Desulfuromonadaceae bacterium; assembly: GCA_049305715.1. GTDB lineage: Bacteria > Desulfobacterota > Desulfuromonadia > Geobacterales > Pseudopelobacteraceae > JACRCG01. The sequence continues at coordinate 1,528 of JBAQPK010000276.1, forward strand.
TGGCATACCATATTGCCGTATTGAAGGGCACTGACGTCGATCAGCCGAGGAATCTGGCGAAGAGTGTCACCGTCGAGTGACCGGGTGTGATGTCAAGAATAATGCCTCCCTGAAACATTGTAACCACGCCCGATAAGGCAAACCTCCATATATCAATTCACTTTTTGTCCTGGCAGCGTTAATACATAAAATTGCCTGCCAGGACACCTGTCGCTTTTTTCGTGGTTCCCGTATGGAAACCACTGGATATATTTCAAATATATGCTATAACAAACCAAACGTTCGGTTTTTTTGGGGTCGATATGAAAACCAAGGGTGAAATTACCCGTGAAAAAATACTTGAGGCTGCCCGGGAACTCTTCAACAGCAAGGGGTTCGGCGCGACAACGATCAGCGATCTGGTCGAAGCGACAGGAATGCAGAAGGGAAGCCTCTATTTTCACTTCTCCGGGAAGGATGCAATTGCGCGAGAAGTTCTTGAAGGGGCGACTGACGATTTCATGGAGTTTCTGAGTAAAGCTCTTGGTGGTGAAAATCCCGGAGCGAGTATTGAAACTTTTTTCCGCTGTGCGTTGGACAAGCATCTGACCGCCGGCTTCGTCGGTGGCTGCCTTTTCGGCAATACCGCCCTGGAGATGAGTGATTCCGATCCGGTGTTTGCCGGGATTATCGACAGGGTTTTTGATGAATGGATAGCCAGAGTGGGAGCGGTAGTGGTTTGTGCTCAGAAAACCGGGCAGATCAGAACCGATATCAGTAGTGCCGCCTTGTCCAAGCACATCATAGCCACCATCGAGGGGGGTATTATGATGTCGCGTCTGAAAAAGGATGAACGTCCCATGCGGGAGTGCCTTGATACGCTACGAATAACTCTTGATTTACGTCCATAGATATCCACGTTGTGCAGCACACCAATTACATAAGGAGGACAGGCAGATGGCGAGAATTACTACGTACGAAACGAATTCAGCAACAGCCGAAGTGAAAGATATTTTCGCGGAGATCGAAGGGACCTTCGGCAGGGTGCCGAATCTTTTCAAGACCTATGCGAACCATGTTCCGCTGCTGCGGGCCAACTGGAACAAGGTCAAGGCCGTTATGGGGGAGGGAGCTCTTGATCAGAAGACCAAGCAGACCATCGCCGTTCTTGTTTCCAGAGATAATGGCTGTGCCTATTGCGTGGCTGCTCATACGGGAGCATTACGGGCTATTGGCGTGACCGATGATGAAATAAAAGTGATCGAAGAAAATCTGGCCCAGGCGAACTTCAGAGCAAAAGAGCTGGCACTGATCTCGTTCGCCCGGAAGGCTAACACGTCTCCTCTGCGTATATCCGACGAGGAGTTCTCTGCAGTAAAGCAGGCTGGTGCATCCGATGCAGAGATCATCGAGGCACTCGGCGTCATGGAGCTCTTTACTTCTTTCAACAAGTTTCTTGACGCTCTTCAGGTGGAGATCGACTTCTAGGCGAATCAAGGGGGACTGCTATGGAACAAGCTCTGCGTGAAGAAATCTGTCGTTTTGTCCGTGAAGATGGCGGAAATTGTTTTCCCGATAGCAGGGAACGTTATTTCGATGACCCACTGATTGGTTTTTCAGCGGCAGCTGACTCTCTTTTCACCGAGTATAAATCGGTAATCGGCGCATTCCATCTCACGCCGAGTGAGCTCGTTTCCGCCTCTACACCGGAAGATTTGTGGGTGCCGGCAACTGTGGTATGCTGGGTTTTACCAATTACAGACAAAACGCGAGCTTCTAATCGGTCTGAAAGCGTCTACCCGTCGCGGGAGTGGACGGAAACGCGAAATTTCGGCGAACCATTCAATACATCTCTGCGTCGGCACATGATCACGTGGTTGACCGAACGAGGGTATCGTGCTTCCGCACCTCAGTTGATGACGGCTTGGCGAGAGATGGGTGAAACAGATGTCGGTATTGCCTCCACCTGGTCGGAGCGGCACGCCGCCTATGCGTCAGGCCTGGGCACCTTCAGCTTGACCGATGCCCTCATCACTCCGAAGGGGATTGCTCACCGGTTAGGAAGTGTGATTACCGATCTTATCCTTGAACCGTCGCGACGCCCATACCCCGAGCGTCGTGCCAATTGCCTCCACTACCGGGAAAACACGTGTGGCGCATGTATCGGGCGCTGTCCGGTTGGTGCCCTGTCACGAGATGGACACGACAAGTATAAATGCCGCTCCTATGTGTATGGAGCTATTCCGGATGCGGTAGGTGCACGGTACGGCGTTGCCGCCACCGGATGTGGCTTGTGCCAGACCAAAGTACCCTGTGAAGGAAAGATACCTGCTGGAAGGGATCCCTATCCTTACCAAGAACCTCCTGCCTGATCTTGTCGGGAGAGGTAACCGGTATGGCAACTAACGATGACATGACGGGGGGGCATCGAACATGAGCTCTGTTTTTGGCGATAGACGGAGGGGAGTAAATGGCCTTATTGACGCTCCGGACCTTGATCTGGCTGAGAAGATTCAGCAACTCCTCCTCCCCAAGAGTTCGCCGGTCTGTACCTGGTGCTGCATCGGGGTCAAGAACCGGATGGCGGCCGGACTCGGTGGCGATTATTTCGATTTCATCACCATGCCTGATGAGTGCCAGTCGCTGTTCCTCGGCGATGTCACCGGTCACGGTCTGCATGCTTCGGTAGTCATGTCGCTCATCTACGGCTATATCCATCGGGCAGCCCTCGGAACCTGCGCTCCGTTGGATTTGATGCAGCAGGTCAACACGTTCCTCGTTGATTTCTCCCGGCGCTCACAAACCATCGACCAGTATTTTTCCTCCTCATCTGTTCTACGGCATCATCAATCCCCGGACGCTTAACATGCACTATGTGAATGCCGGTCACGTGCCGGCGTTGGTGCTACGTAACGG
>JBAQPK010000277.1:0-8484 GCA_049305715.1 Desulfuromonadaceae bacterium
ATGCCGTATCCCACGGCGCCACCGGCAAGGGGAACGACCAGGTCCGTTTCGAACTGGCTTACTACCACTTTGATCCTTCCATCAAGGTCATCGCCCCCTGGAGGATGTGGGACCTGAACAGCCGCCAGGCCTTGATCGAATACGCCAAGAAGAACGGCATCCCGATTCCGACCATCAAGAAACGCCCCTGGTCGTCGGACCGCAATCTGCTCCATATTTCCTTCGAAGGGGGCATCCTGGAGGATACCTGGGCCGAGGCTCCGGAAGAGATGTACGTCCTGACCAAATCACCGGAGAAGGCACCCAACAAGCCGCAGTACGTGGAAATCGAGTTCAAAAACGGCAATGCCGTGGCGGTGGATGGTGAAAAGATGACTCCGGCACAGCTCCTGGCGCACCTCAACTTTCTTGGCGGCCAGCACGGCGTTGGCCGTGTCGATCTTCTTGAGAACCGTTCGGTCGGCATGAAGTCGCGCGGGGTCTACGAGACCCCCGGCGGCACGATCCTGCGTGAAGCACATTCGGCTGTCGAACAGATCACCATGGACCGCGAAGTCATGCGCATCCGTGACTCCCTGGTCCCCGAATATGCCAAGCAGATCTACGCCGGCTACTGGTTCTCTCCCGAGCGCCAGATGCTGCAAACCCTGATCGACGATTCGCAGAAATGCGTCAACGGCGTGGCCCGGGTCAAACTCTACAAGGGGCTTTGCCGTACGGTCGGCCGCAAGTCGGAGACAGATTCGCTTTTCAACCTCGACTTCGCCACCTTCGAGAAGGACCAGGTATTCAACCAGGCCGATGCCGAGGGGTTCATCAAGATCAATTCATTGCGACTTCGCATAAGATCGCTGATGCAGGCCAACCGGAAGAAGTAGGTCTTGACGAAAAAGCGCTTCAAGAAAGAACACATCGTCACCTCGGTTGTGGCGGTGATCGTGGATAATGACGGGCGGGTACTCCTGACCAGACGGAGTATCGAGCCCTTCCAGGATTTGTGGGTTATGCCGGGGGGCAAGATTGACCTTGGAGAACCGATCCTGAAGGCGTTGAAGCGTGAAGTGCATGAAGAGGTGGGGCTGGAGATAGAGGTCGAGGGGCTGATCGATGTATTCGAACACCTCACTCCGGGGGAGGAAAACTGCCATTTTGTGATCCTCTATTACCGCTGCCGGCCGCTCTACTGCGATATCGTCCGGAACGAACACGAGGTCTCCGAGGCCGACTGGGTTCCCTGCCGAGAGTTGGGGGGCTACGCCATGCCCGCCGGTGCACGGTACATACTGGGGAAGGTGTTCCCGGATCTCTCGTTGTGCGGCCTTCCGGATAACGTCGATGCCTGACATCATCGATAAAAAAGTAAACCTTGAATTTCCGCTGTCCCGTAAGTGAATTAGAGCAACCCGGAACCGTTTTGGGCGTTTTTGGCAGAAACCAGGGTGGTTACCGTATGTATTCCGTTTTCAATGTCAGGAGATAAGCATGTCTAAAGATAAACTCTGGGGAGGGCGTTTCACTCAGCCCACCGATAAGTTCGTTGAGGAGTTCACCGCCTCTATTCAATTCGACAAGCGCCTCTATCACCAGGATATAAGGGGCTCCATCGCCCATGCCCGCATGCTTGGCAAGCAGGGAATCATCCCGCTCGAAGATGTGGAGCAGATCGTCCATGGTCTGCAGAAAATACTTGGGCAGATCGAGGCCGGAGAATTTGATTTCTCCATCAGTCTTGAAGATATCCATATGAACATCGAAGCGCGCCTCTCGGCCGCAATTGGTGAGGCGGGGAAACGGCTGCATACCGGTCGTTCACGCAACGACCAGGTAGCGCTGGATATCAGGCTGTACCTGCGGGATGAGATCGTTGAAATCACGACCTATCTCGACCTGCTGATTGATGCCCTGCTGAACCAGGCCGAAGCCAATCTGGATACGATCATGCCCGGCTTCACCCATCTGCAGACCGCGCAGCCGATCCTGTTTGCCCATCACCTGATGGCGTATGTCGAGATGTTAAAGCGCGACAAGGGGCGCCTGGAGGATTGTCTCAAGAGGGTCGATGTCATGCCGCTGGGAGCCGGGGCGCTGGCTGGAACCACCTTCCCGATAGACCGTGAGTATGTCGCCGAACAGCTCGGTTTTACGGGTATCACCCGCAACTCGCTCGACTCTGTTTCCGACCGGGACTTCGCCCTGGAGTTTCTCGCCGCCGCCTCAATTGTGATGATGCATCTGTCCCGTTTCTCGGAAGAGCTGATAATCTGGTCAACAAGTGCGTTTCAATTCATCGAACTATCGGACGGTTTCTGCACCGGGTCATCGATCATGCCCCAGAAGAAGAATCCGGACGTGCCGGAGCTGGTGCGGGGCAAAACCGGCCGGGTCTACGGCAATCTCATGGCGCTGTTGACGACCATGAAATCGTTGCCGCTGGCCTACAACAAGGATATGCAGGAGGATAAGGAACCGCTCTTCGACACTATCGATACGGTGAAGGGAAGTCTGAAGATATTTGCCGATATGATTCGTGAGATGCGGGTTAACAGCCAGCGTATGCGCATAGCCGCCGGACAGGGGTTCTCGACCGCCACTGATGTTGCTGATTATCTGGTGCGCAAGGGTCTGGCTTTTCGCGACGCCCACGAGGCGGTCGGCAAGTCGGTGGCGTATTGCGTGGAAAACAAGATGGATATTACCGAACTCTCTTTGGCTGAGTGGCAGCTTTTCTCCGCCAGGATCGACAGCGATATTTTTGAATGTATTACCGTTGAGGCCAGCGTCAATGCCCGTAATGTCCCGGGCGGAACGGCTCGGGAACGCGTATGGAGTGAAATTCAGCACGTCCGGGCCGGAAACTGATTTACGATGTATTGTGATTTCTTCGGCTTTTCTGAAAAGCCATTCACGATTACCCCAAATCCCCATTTTGTATTTCTGAGCAGTATTCACCGTGAGGCGTATGCACGGCTGCTGTACGGCGTTGACAATCATGCCGGTTTCATCGCCCTCACGGGCGAAGTCGGAACCGGCAAGACAACGATGCTCCGCACGCTGTTAACCCAGTTTGACCAGGAAAAATATAGAAGCGCGCTCATATTCAACCCCTGCATGTCCGCTGAACAGCTTCTGGTCGGTATTTGCCGGGAGTTCGGCGTCGATGCCGTTGAACAGAGCCGCTCTGGGTATCTGGACGCTCTCTACATGTTTCTGATTGAACAGAACCGTGCCGGACGGACGGTTGTTCTCGTTATCGATGAAGCACAAAATCTCGAACCGGACGTGCTGGAGCAGGTGCGTATGATCTCCAATCTGGAGACCGAACGGGACAAGCTGATTCAGATCATACTGGCCGGCCAGCCGGAGCTGAATGATGTTCTCCGGCGCCATGACCTGCGCCAGCTGAATCAGCGTATTACGGTGCGCTGCCGGCTAACGCCAATGAAGCTTGATGACACGGCCCGTTACATCAACCACCGCCTTAAAATATCCGGCAGCCGGATTCCGGACATCTTCTCACACGCTGCTGTCAGGCGAATTTATCGATTTTCACACGGCATCCCGCGGCTGATAAATGCGGCCTGTGAGCAGGCGCTGGTAATGGCCTGGACCCGTGAATCCCTGTCTGTTTCTCCCTCGATTGCCGCGGAGGTTATTGAGGAGCTTCAGCCGGATGATAGGCGTGAAGGGATTTGGATCCGCATTTTGCAGCGGCTGTTTGCCGGAAAGTGACCTGACAGTATGAGCTATATTCTTGATGCCCTGAAAAAAATCGAGCATGAAAAAAGCAAAAAAGCCGGTCCTGGCGGAAGGGTCAGCATTTCGGGTGATCTGTTCCAGGAACGGAACAAGCCGCCTGTCGGGATCGGAATCTGGAAAATAGCGTTGTTGATCGCGGTGGTATCACTCGTGACGGGTGCCGCAACCTGGTTTTTGCTTCCGGGAAAGGGTGCTAAGAGTGTCGCGGTTGTCCGCCCGGCTGTTCCACCGCCCTCTGCTTCCGTAAACCCTCCGGGGGTGATTCCTGCCGTTCCACTGCCGGTTCAATCCCAATCAGCACCCGTCGCTGCGCCGCCTGTGCAACCGGCGGCTCCTGTCCAAGCCACGCCTGAAAACACGGCAAACGATGGAGAAGAAGATTCTCCGCGTGAAGTCAGGCGGTTGAAAAAGCGGATCACGTCTCAGCCACCGTCATCATATCAAAAACAGCCCATTCAAACTGTTCAGGCTCCTGCCGACATCAAGCTGTCCGGCATAGCCTGGCAGGATGAACGCTCTGCCCGGAGGGTTGTTATCAATGGCTTTCTGCTTAAGGAGGGCGCTGTTGTTGCGGGCTCAAGAATTATTGACATTCAGGCCGACAGGGTCCGGTTTTCGTCCGCTTCCGGGCAGTTCGAGATAAAACTGGACGCCGTGATGCCCTCTGAGGTGAAGCGATGAGATATCTTGAACGCTCGGCGTTGGTTGTCGGCTTGTCGCTGCTGGCAACCGCTTGTGGCAGGAAGGGTCCGTTGATCTACCCGGATATGCTGGTCCCGGCTGCACCGACTGCTGTTACGGCGCAGCAGAGCGATGCCGCTGTAAAGCTTCGTTTTTCCCTCCCCGACAAGGATCGGGCAGGACGGCCGGTGCAGGGTGTGACCGGCGTAAAAATAAGCAGACGGGATACCGAGGCCGGCCAGAAGGACTTCTGCCGGTCCTGTACAACCGATTACCGCCTGTTTCGCACGCTTTACCTTGACCGTCTGCCGGCCGATACCCAGCGCTTTGGTGATCGGCTGATATTGCTTGATAGCGACGTAAGCGCTGGGAATATTTATTCATACAGTATCGTCCCATTTACAGCCGATGGCGTGGATGGCGCCGCATCGGCAATTGCTGATGTGCGTATGGGCGTTCCACTTCCCGCCCCAGTCATGAAAATAGAGTCATACCCGACCGAGGTGAGGCTTTATGTTTCCTTGCAGCCGCTGCTATCCGGCCGTCTGATCGGTTATAACCTGTATCGCCGGCCCGTTGCGGCTGTCCGATCGTATGAGCCGCTTAACAGGGAACCGCTGAAGAGCGGCGAGTACATCGACAGCGGCCTTGAACGGGGCATACGGTATCTCTATTCAGCCAGAGCACTGATGGTACTGGAATCGGGAGGTGTAGCAGAAAGCGCTGAATCGCAGGAGGTTGAGGGGATGTTGAAGGACGACGAATAAGCCAATATGGCAGTGTATCGGATTTATGAAACGAGAAAGGGCATCCATAGTTGGATGCCCTTTTTTTGAACCGATACTGCAGCAGGAAATTACTTGGCGACGGTTTCAGCCAGTTTGATTGCGATATCTTTGTAAGGGTTGGCGAACAGGATGATCAGGCAGACGACCAGAGCATAGATCGCCAGGGACTCGATCATGGCCAGACCGATCATCATGGTGGTCAGGATCTTGCCGGAAGCGCCCGGGTTGCGTGAAACGCCTTCTACGGCGCTTTTAACTGCGAGACCCTGGCCAATGCCGGTGCCTACGGTGCCCAGTGCCATACCAATACCTGCTGCCAGAACGCACATTGTGAAAAAGCTCATCTTTACTACCTCCGTATGGTTTTGTCTCCTAAACTGTATAGGAGTATCTGAATTTAAATTTTAGCCACGACAAGCGGGATATGTGCGTTGACGAAACCATTTATGCAAACTGGTTTCTAACTTACTAGTGTGCGTGCTCCAGCGAACCCTGGATGTAGATCATGGCCAGGAGCATGAATACGAACGCCTGGATGAAAGAAACCAGAACACCCATCAGCATCATCGGCAGCGGCACGAGGAATGGCGCCAGTCCGAAGAAAATCATCAGTACGAGTTCGTGGCCGTTCATGTTGCCGAACAGACGCAGTGTCAGTGAAACCGGACGGCTCAGGTGGCCGATGACTTCAATGAAGAACATGACCGGAGCCAGCCAGGCGATGGGTCCGAGGAAGTGCTTGATATATCCCAGACCATGATGTTTGATTCCGACCACATGGGTTGAGATAAAAACAATAACTGCGCAGGCCGCGGTGGTGTTGATATTGGCGGTCGGCGGGAAGAAGCCGGGGATCAGGCCGATAAGATTGGATACAAGCACGAAGATGGCGAGCGTGGCGATCAGCGGGAAGAACGGACGGCCATCTTCTCCCATAGTGTCCACAATCATGGTTTCAATGCCGCCGATGACAGTCTCCATGAAATTCTGCATTCCGCTTGGGATGGACTTGAGCGCCGAAGTAGCCAGAAGCGACAGAACCAGCAAAAGGACGATGATCAGCCAAGTGTAGGCGATCGCGTCGGCACTTGCATTTGGAATATGGAGCGGTGCCAGCAGCTTGCGGAAAAATTCGAGAAACAGTAACGGGTGAACCATGGAGCTAACCTCCTGCGCGCAGGGCGCTGTATAGTGAAAGTGCGATTATGTTGATTACAATAACGGAGAGTCCGACAAAAAGCCCGGCCAATGAAAACCAGCCGGAAGTTATGATGAAATACAGTAGCAGCCCGGTCAGGCTCAAACGGGCAAGGAAGCGGAGCTGAGCGTACGCCGTCGCCTTGGCGGGCGGTTGCCCGAGAATGCGCTGCAGCACGTTCCGGATCCAGAAAAAATTTGCTATTGCTATGCATCCGCCTGCCAAGGCACCCAAACCGGTCTGCGGCGAAAAGAAGACCCATCCGGCAAGAGACAGCACAGCCATCAATCCCAGGCTTCCCTTGATGATGACAGCAAAGAGGTTATCCTCGTTGATCGTTATCATCACTTTTTCGGATCTCCCTGCCGGCGATAACGTACACATTCTTGAAACCGGCGGCAATTCCGATAAACAGGAAAATATAAAAGAACCAGGGCTTCGTGCCAAGCCATCGATCAAGCGTCAGGCCAAACCATACCCCGATGGCAATCGCCAGTACAACGGAGATGCCCATGCTCGAAACCATTGCGAGGCTTTGAAAAAGCTGGCGATTATTACCGGCCATACAAAGCCGGTCGTAAAAGTGGCATAAAACCGGTATTCCTTATCACAGGTGGCGTTGACATGTCAAACAGAAATGAAACCATTGTCACGCAAGCAGTTTGAAACATTTGGCTGCGGCAGCAACAGTTTTTTCGATGTCAGCCTCGCTGTGGGCGGCAGAAACAAAAGCGGTCTCGAATTGAGAAGGGGCCAGATATACCCCCTCGTTCAGCATGCCGAGGAAGTATTTTGCAAAGGCGCTTGTGTCGCACCGGGAAGCGGTCGGCCAGTCGAAAACCTCTCCCTTGCTGAAAAAGGAACAAAACATGCTGCCGACGCGGGTCGAGAAGATCGGATAACCGGCATCCTTGGCAGCTTTGGCGATCCCTTCGGCAACGGCACAACTTTTTTCTTCCAGTGTCTTATAAAAACCGGGCTGCTTGAGGATGTTCAGCGTTGCGATTCCCGCCGACATGGCAAGCGGGTTTCCGGACAGGGTCCCAGCCTGGTAGACACCGCCTGACGGCGAAAGCTTTTCCATGATGTCGCGTTTACCGCCAAATGCGCCCACTGGAAGGCCGCCGCCGATGATCTTGCCCAGGGTTGTCATATCCGGGGTGACGCCGTACAGTTTCTGAGCACCGCCATAAGCGACCCGGAAACCGCACATGACCTCGTCAAAAATCAGAATTATTCCTTCGTTGGTACATATTTCCCGAAGACCTTGCAGGAAGCCGTCTCGTGGCGGCACTGTACCCATATTGCCTGCAACCGGTTCAACGATGATGCAGGCGATGCTGCTGCTGTTTTCGGCAACCAGCTTCCTGACCGAATCGAGGGAATTGAATTCTGCGGTCAGAGTGAGTTTGGCAACCTCGGCCGGCACGCCAGGGGAGTCGGGTACTCCGAAAGTCGCGGCGCCGGAGCCGGCCTTGACAAGCAGGGAATCGGCGTGGCCGTGATAACAGCCCGAGAACTTCAGTATTTTATCCCGTCCGGTATAGCCGCGAGCAAGCCGGATGGCGCTCATGGTTGCTTCTGTGCCGGAACTGACCATGCGTACCATTTCAATGGAAGGGACCGCTTCTATTACCATATCGGCGAGAGTTGTCTCCCGCTCTGTGGGCGCTCCGAAACTGGCGCCGCTGGTCATGGTGTCCTGGACCGCCTTGATGATGTCGGGGTGGCAATGGCCGGCAATCATCGGTCCCCACGAACCGACATAATCGATATAGTTGTTGCCGTCCTCATCGTAAATGTGGGAGCCGGACGCTTTCTTGATAAAGAGGGGGTCGGCGCCGACCGACTTGAAAGCGCGTACCGGGCTGTTTACACCACCGGGAATAACCGCCTTTGCCTGCTGAAAAAGAATACTGGAGCGTTCGTGATTCATACATAAACCTCGCGTCGAAAAGTAGTGTTTGAATGGCTCTTTGAAAGAGCGTACGTATCATACAATATCAGCGGATGTCAATGGTAAAGCGGTAATTTTATGAGTGAATTTAGAAAGTTGTATAC
>JBAQPK010000278.1:0-3046 GCA_049305715.1 Desulfuromonadaceae bacterium
CGACGTTTAGAACCTCCACTCTTCCGTCGGCAGTCAGCAAAGCCATATGCGCCTATGTCGAAACATTCATCGATTCGCACCGCGATCTTTTTACGGAACGGATTAAAAATGGGTATATCCGCGAATGCGACGGTGATATACACCTCGGAAATATCTGTCTGCTAAACGGCACGGTGTATATCTTCGACTGCATTGAATTCAACGAACGTTTTCGCTGCTCCGACACGGCAGCCGATATCGCATTTCTTCTCCTGGACCTTGACTACCACCGTCGCCCCGACCTGGCCGACGCGGCACTGTCTTCCTATATTACGGCTTCCGGCGATACGGATTGTGCAAAGCTGATTTCTTTCTACAAGGTGTATCGTGCCTTCGTGCGCGGTAAGGTTGAAAGCATGCAGCTTCTTGACGCCGGCATTGATCCGGAAGGACGGAGTGCCGCTGAAAAACGCGCCATCGGCTACTTCCGGCTGGCGCAGGGCTACTGCATGAGAAGCAGCCTCCCCCCTACCCTGTTTATAACCTGCGGGACAATGGGGAGCGGAAAAAGCACTCTGGCCGCTCAGCTCGCATTTGAACTCGGCCTGAAAACCTTCAATTCGGATACAGTTCGAAAGCAACTTGCCGGATTGCGCCCGGAAACAGCGGTCCAGGTTTCATTCGGAGAGGGGCTCTATTCAAACGAAATGAGCCGGGCAACCTACCGCCAACTGGAGCGCATGGCCGGCGATGAACTTGCCTCCGGACATTCCGTGGTGATTGATGCGGGGTTCAGAACGGGTGCAGAACGAGCCGAATGTGCCCGGCAGGCCGCCTCTCAAGGCGCTGAGTTTGTCATTCTTTTCGTACAGTGTGATCCCGACGAGCAGGAACGAAGATTGCGAGAACGTTCTTCCCTCACTGGTTCTGTTTCCGATGGAAGAGTTGAACTGCTGGATCAACAAAGAAAACTCTTTGAACCCCCTGATGATTCGGAAGGAACCGTTATTCCACTTTCATCAAGCGGGACAACCGAACATGCCTTGAACTCCGTTTACGAGAGGCTGGCACGACTATGAAGCGACTCCGTACCCACATTATCAGCCGCCTGCAGTTGCGCGAATCGTGGATAATTTTTTTCATTCTCGGTATTATCATGATGACATTTCCGTTTTTGCATATTTTCAACAAGCCGGTACTCCTGTTTGGTGTGCCGCTGCTTTTCTTGTATCTGACTGGTGGCTGGATAATTTCAATTGCCGTTATCTACCTCTTCGTAAGTGCCAGCCGCCGTGAAAACGGGGCGACTGATGAAAAGAACGAACAATGAACAACACCCTCTCCTCGGTGGCTGCCATATCAATCATCTATACGGCGCTGATATTCCTGATCGCCTGGTACGCTCATCATCGCAAAGAAACCGGCCGCAGCATAATCAGCAATCCGGTTATTTACTCTCTCTCACTGGGGGTGTACTGCACGACCTGGACATTCTTCGGCAGTGTCGGAAAGGCCGCTACGACCGGGATTGATTTTGTTCTGATCTATCTCGGACCTTCATTAACAGCGTTTTCCTGGCTTTTCCTTCTGCGCCGCATCGTCAGGATTAGTAAAGAGCATAATATCACGTCAATCGCCGATTTTCTCAGCCAGCGTTACGGGAAGTCCCCCTGGCTTGGTGCGTTGGTGACACTCATCGCCTTCCTCGGCATCATGCCCTATATCGCACTGCAGCTAAAGGCTGTAACCACCAGTTTCTTTCTGCTCAGCGGCGCTCAAACATATTCCGTTCCCTTTACAAAACTTGGACCCGGCACTTCCATTCCGATCGCACTGTTTCTTGCCCTGATCCTGGCTATTTTCAGTATCGTTTTCGGAGCACGGAGGCTGGTATCGTCAGAGCGGCATGAGGGTCTGATTGCAGCGGTTGCGTTTGAATCACTGGTTAAGCTGGTCGCCCTCCTGGCTGTCGGACTGTTTGTCACATACGGCCTTTACGATGGTTTTATCGATATTTTCGAACAGTTCAGGACGGCCAATCCCGAAAAATTTTCACAGCTGTTCACGTTCGCTATTTCAAAGAATGATCCCAATAACATATCAACTTTTACGTTACTTTTTTTATCAATGGGAGCGATCATGCTCCTGCCGCGACAGTTTCACGTTATGGTCATCGAAAATTCCGATGAACGTCACATAGCCACGGCGATGTGGCTCTTCCCCGCCTATCTGTTTCTGATCAATCTTTTCGTCATGCCTATCGCCATCGGCGGCATCCTCACCACCGGCAGCAGCAGCGGTGCGGACTTTTTTGTTCTTTCCCTGCCTCTGCTCGCCGGATATCGCGGTATAGCTCAGCTCGCGTTTCTGGGGTGTTTGTCAGCAGCGGCCGGAATGGTCATGGTGGAATCAATTGCCATATCAACCATGCTATTGAACCATATCTTCATGCCGATCATTCTCCGCTGCACTCCCCGGGCATGGTTTCCGATTTTACTGATTAACCTCAAACGTTTCGGAATAGTCCTGGTTGTACTGCTCGGATATTTTTATTATCAAATAATAGGCGACTCATACACGCTGGTAAACATGGGTCTCATCTCCTTCTCCGCGGCATCGCAATTTATGCCGGCCATGCTGGGCGGCCTTTATTGGAAGCGGGGCAACAGGGCTGGCGCAATCAGCGGCATCCTGCTCGGCTCTCTGACCTGGCTTTATACCCTGCTGCTCCCTTCTTTCAGCAAATCGGGATGGATTTCGGAGACGCTGCTTTCAAACGGCCCCTTCGGCATTGCCCTGCTTAAACCGACCGAACTGTTCGGACTGACCGGCATGGATCTCTGGAGTCACTCCCTGTTCTGGAGCATGCTTTTCAATGTCAGCTCATACATTATCGGCTCGATTCTCTTGACTCAAAATGAGCAAGAGCGCGACCAGGTGCATAAATTTATCGGCATTTTCAGTCGTGAGGAGGCATCTCGTCGTACTGAACGAAAACGACTTTCAAAACCGGTTACAACCGATCAGTTCGTGACCCTCATGAGCAAGTTTATCGGTGGAACTGAGG
>JBAQPK010000279.1:0-1673 GCA_049305715.1 Desulfuromonadaceae bacterium
GCATGGGTTCCTCTCTCAGATAGAATGGTTGGTCGCGCTTCCATAACTACCTGATGGAACTCATGCTTTTCAATTGTTAAAGAACAAAATCACGCCCTACTTACTGTGACGAACCTTAAATGTATCAGATCTCAAGGAAGTGCCCTGTTGTCCGTCCGTCAATCGTGATAAATGCGTTTTGCCCACTGTCTGGTATAATAAATATGCTCACTACTGTCAAATTATGTTTGGTTGAGTATCTTCCCCGGGATTATTGCTTTTACGTAATATTATCGAGTTTGCGAAGTCCGGTTACCAAGGGAGGTTGCAGATGAGATTGTATCCGACTTTAAATTTCGATCTTGGTGATACCGCCGATATGTTGAGGGATACCGTCATGGCGTTTGCACAGACGGAGATAGCTCCCCGGGCGGCCGACATTGACCGTGAAAACCATTTCCCGATGGATCTCTGGCGAAAGATGGGGGATCTGGGGCTGCACGGCATTACTGTTTCCGAAGAATATGGCGGCGCCGGTATGACGTATCTGGAGCATGTCGTGGCAATCGAGGAGGTCAGCCGCGCTTCGGCGGCCGTTGCCCTGGCGTACGGAGCGCATTCCAACCTCTGCATCAACCAGATTTACCGGAATGCCAGTGAAGAGCAAAAACGGCGTTACCTCCCCAAGCTAATCAGCGGTGAACATGTCGGTGCCCTCGCGATGAGCGAGGCCGGTGCCGGCTCGGATGTCGTCAGTATGAGGCTGAGAGCGGACCGGAAGGGTGATCGTTTCATATTGAATGGCACCAAAATGTGGATCACAAACGGTCCCCATGCCGACACGCTGCTGGTATATGCCAAAACGGATATCAACGCAGGCTCGAAGGGGATTACCGCGTTTCTGATCGAGAAGGGATTCAAAGGGTATTCTACCGCCCAGAAGCTCGACAAGCTCGGCATGCGTGGTTCCGATACCTGCGAACTGGTGTTCGAGGATTGTGAAGTGCCGGCTGAAAATGTGGTGGGCATGGTCGGTGACGGTGTCAGGATTCTGATGAGCGGCCTGGATTACGAGCGGGCGGTTCTGGCAGCCGGACCTCTCGGTATCATGAGGGCCTGCATGGATGTTGTTATTCCCTATATTCACGAGCGACGGCAGTTCGGCAAGGCAATCGGAGAGTTTCAGCTGATGCAGGGCAAAATTGCCGATATGTACAGCACCATGAATGCCTGCCGGGCTTATGTGTACGCGGTGGCGCATGCCTGTTGCGGCAAGAATGCGATCAGAAAGGACGCTGCCGGTGCCATTCTGTATGCCGCGGAGAAGGCCACCTGGATGGCGCTGGAGGCGATTCAGATCCTTGGCGGCAACGGCTATATCAACGAATACCCGACCGGCCGTCTGCTCCGCGATGCAAAGCTGTATGAGATTGGCGCGGGCACCAGCGAGATCCGGCGGATGCTGATCGGGCGCGAACTTTTTGCTGAAACGGCCTGACACGACACCAAGGTCAAGGAGATCAATCCACAATGACCATACTGAAAAGCAGCGTTCGTCCCCAAGGGGACGAATTTCGCGCCAATTCCGCGCTGATGACCTCCCTGGTAGCCGATCTCCGCCAAAAGGTGCTGGGGATCAAGCAGGGGGGGGGAGAAAAAGCCTGTGCCAAGCATACGGAACGTGGCAAACTCCT
>JBAQPK010000280.1:0-2298 GCA_049305715.1 Desulfuromonadaceae bacterium
CGATGTTGTAGCGCATGATAAACGGGCCGGCCGCAATCCAGGGTACATTTTCAACAAACTGGAACTCCGCATTGGTCTGGAAGCCAGACAGCATGATCAGCGACACCAGGAAAGTGACAACTGTTACCGCGAGGGTGACATTCCGAAGTACTCCTTTGCTGTCTTTCGGGATGAACAGCAGCAGCAGGACACCCAGAATCGGCAGGAATGTCGTCAGGCTCAGTACGTTACTCATGAATTCGTGCTCCTTTATACAAAGTGCTAATGAATTGGTTATTTAAAAATGAAGTAGCCAAGCATGACAACGACACCCAGCGCCATTGAAAACGCGTAGTTGTAGATGTAACCGGACTGCATATAGCGGAAGATTCCGCTGAATCCCATTACAACGTTAGCCACGCCGTTGACGACCCCGTCAACAATCAGGACGTCAAATCCTTTCCAGAGGAACTGGCCAAGGGCCTTGCAGGGGTTCACAAAAACGTAGTCGTAGATTTCGTCTACATACCATTTGTTGTAGACAACACGGTGCAGAGTCGGGAAAGTCGCAACGAATTTGCCCGGCAGCTCGGTGTTCTTGACGTACATGGTGAATGCGATGCCGATGCCGACCAGAGCAATGACAACGGACAGACCCATCAGCCCCCATTCAACTGCATGGCTCGGGTGAGCGCCATGGTGGGCATATGTACCGCCGAATTCCGTTGCCAGCTCGAATACCGGCTCAAGCCAATGTTCAAAGTAGTTCGGCAACATTCCCAGAATCTTCGGCATGCCGAGATAGCCGCCGACAGCTGCTAGAGCACCAAGAACCATTAGTGGGATGGTGATTACCAGCGGAGATTCATGCAGGTATTCCTTGCCCTTCGGATTAATGCGGCACTCTCCGAAGAAAGTCATGAATACCAATCGGAACATATAGAAAGCGGTGAAGCAGGCGGCTATGGCTCCGATGCCCCAGAGAACAATATTAAGGTTGCCATGGTAGGAATTTGCAAATGCCATCCAGAGAATTTCATCCTTGGAGAAGAACCCGGAGAAGCCGGGGATGCCGGCGATGGCGATAGTGGAGACCAGAAAGGTGATGAATGTTATCGGCATCGCCTTGCGGAGTCCACCCATGTTGCGCATATCCTGTGCGTCATCATGGGCGTGAATCTTATGCAACGCATGGTGCATGGCGTGAATGACCGATCCGGAACCGAGGAACAGACAGGCTTTGAAGAAGGCGTGGGTCATCAGGTGGAATATTCCGGCACTGAATGCGCCTACTCCCATTGCCAGAAACATGAAGCCGAGCTGAGATACGGTTGAGTATGCCAGTACCCGCTTGATATCGTTTTGAGCCGTACCGATTGTTGCCGCAAAAATGGCTGTGGCAGCGCCCACTACAGCGATGACCATCATGGTTTCCGGCGATTTGATGAACACGAAGCTCATTCTGCCGATCATGTATACGCCGGCAGTTACCATGGTAGCGGCGTGAATGAGAGCGGAAACAGGAGTCGGACCTTCCATGGCATCAGGGAGCCAGGTAAAGAGCGGAAGCTGGGCCGATTTTCCCGTAGCGCCGAGAAAAAAGCATAGTGTGGCAATCGTCACAATACCGCCATAGGGCAGCAGATGTGATGCCGCCTTGATTTCTACAAAGTTGACAGTCCAAATGTTGTGGTTGCTGCCGAACCACCAGTAGAGCGTAAACAGGCCGATCAGAAATCCGAAGTCACCGACACGGTTCATGACGAACGCTTTTTTGGCGGCATCGCCGGCTGATTTTTTATGGAAATAATAGCCGATCAGCAGATATGAGCAGAGACCGACGCCTTCCCAGCCGATAAACATGACCAGCATATTGCTGCCAAGTACCAGCAGAAGCATCGACATACAAAAGAGATTCAGGTAGGCAAAGAAACGATAAAAGCCCTCTTCACCATGCATGTAACCGATAGAATAGAGGTGAATCAGGCTGCCGACACCGGTGACAACCATGATCATGATCACAGAGAGAGGATCGACAAGGAAGGCCATATCTGCCTTGAAGTTACCGGAGTGGATCCACGGGAAAAGGACTTTCTCAAAAACTCTCTGCTCCGGTGGCAGACCGATCATCTGCATGAGTATTCCGCACGACACCAGGAATGACAGGAAGATCATCAGCGTACCGATCCCGCCGATTACAGCCTCATTCTTGATCTTTTTCCCGAAGAGTCCGTTAATCAGGAACCCGATGAGCGGGAAGAGCGGGATTAGCCATACGTTGTCAAACATGTAAGACTCCTTTTATGCAATCATTAAACG
>JBAQPK010000281.1:0-12312 GCA_049305715.1 Desulfuromonadaceae bacterium
ATAGAAGCGATGCCGATGTTTCAGAAGGACGGGAAATTCAATTTTGATCAATATCAGCAGCTATTGCAGTCAAACCGCATAACCGCCAAGGATTTTGAGGAGGGGCAGGAAGCGGAAGTTATTCTCAAAAAAGTGCGCCAGTCGATCAGGGAGAAGGCCGTTGTCACCGATGCGGATGCTCTTGCACAGTACAAAAAGGAAAATGACAAGCTGGAGCTGGAGTATGTCTCCTTTGCCCCTTCTGATGTGGCGCCGGAGGTAAAGCTGAGCGATGCCGACCTGAACGATTATCTGCAGAAAAATCAGAATGATTTTAAAACCGCCGAAAAGGCGGCACTCTCATATATCCTGCTCGACCCGGCCTCGCAGGCGGCAAAAACGACGGTGTCGGAAGAAGAAATTCAGACCTATTATCAGAAGAACATTGACCGCTGGCAGGGGAAGGACGGAATCCAGCCTTTGGCCGAAGTGAAGGAAAAGGTCAAGGCGGAAGCGATCAGGCAGAAAACGGCCAAGGTGATGTTTGAGCAGGCTGCCGACACATTGTATAAAAATATCAAGTCCGGTGACTTGAACCTTATCGCCGGCGCGCTGAAACAAAAGGTTCAGGAAACGGGTCTATTTACGGCTGCTGCGCCCGCACCCTCCCTGATTGGTGAAACTGCGGTGGTCAAGAAAGCTCTTGAGTTGAAGCAGGGTGAGCTTGGCGGGCCGATAGAAACTGCAAAGGGGATTTATATTCTCAAGGCAAAGGAGCGCAAAGCCTCAACTGTCCCGGCGTTGGCTGAAATAAGGGGAGCCGTCGAGGAAAAGACAAAAGCCGCCAAAGCGATCGAACTGGCGAAGAAGAAAGCTGAAGAAGCAGCCAAACAACTGTCAAGCAAGGCCGCCATCAAGACCCAGTCTACCGGAAGTTTCGGCTACTCGCCCAAGGGTGATATTCCTGCCATCGGCGCTTCACCCGAAATAGTGGAAGCTGTTTTCAAGCTCTCGGCGGCACAGGCGCCTTCCGCTCCGTTCAAGGTCGGCAATCGCTGGTATGCTGTTCGTGTGAAGGGCCGCACGGAGGCGCCAAAAACGCAGTTTGATGCAACCAGGGAAGAGCTGAAGAAGAAGATGCTTCCCAAGAAACAGGAAGATGCCCTGGCCGAGTGGTCCAAGGGGTTGCGGGATAAAGCCAAGATTGAGATTAATCAGGCGCTGATCGCCGATAAATAGGAGACAGATATGTCAAAACTTGTTCTGCAAACCGATTTTCCCGGCCTGAAGCTGATGGCACGGGGTAAAGTGCGCGATATTTATGATCTTGGTGAATCCCTGCTGTTGGTGACGTCTGACCGGATCTCGGCTTTCGACGTGATCATGAACGAGCCGATTCCTGATAAGGGTTTCGTGCTTACCCAGATTTCGGCCTTCTGGTTCCGTCAGATGGAAGACATTGTTCCCAACCACATTATCTCAATTAATGTGGCTGACTATCCCGCCGAATGCCAGCCATACGCCGCGATTCTCGAAGGGAGGTCGATGCTTGTCAAAAAGGCGACACCGCTGCCGGTCGAATGTATCGTGCGCGGCTATCTTTCCGGCTCGGGGTGGAAGGACTACAAGGCAACCGGAGAAATCAGCGGTATTCGGCTGCCGGCTGGTCTGAAAGAGTCGGATCGCCTGCCGGAACCGATCTTCACGCCTTCCACAAAAGCCGATCTCGGCGCTCACGATGAGACCATCTCGTTTGAAAAAATGGTGGAACTCTGCGGCCGCGATCTTGCCGAAAAGGCTCGTGATTATACTCTTAAAATCTACACCCGCGCCCGTGATCTGGCCGACAAAAAAGGGATCATTATTGCCGACACCAAGTTCGAATTCGGTGTGTACCAGGGTGAGCTGATTATCATCGATGAGTGCATGACCCCCGATTCGAGCCGGTTCTGGCTGAAGGAAGCTTATCAGCCCGGTGGCCAGCAGCCGAGCTTCGATAAACAGTTTTTGCGCGATTACCTCGAAACTCTTGACTGGGGAAAGTGTGCTCCGGCTCCCGTGCTGCCGCAGGAAATCCTGGATAAGACCGCCGATAAATACCGTGAGGCGCTGCAGAGAATTGCCGGAATAACGATATAGGTATTTCTCTTGAAGACGGAAAATGAGGCGGATTACTGCGACTGCAGTTCCGCCTCTTTTTTTATCTTCAGCATCTTGACTCTGCATCATAGTACGGTAGACTATTTTTCGTTGTGTTTCAGGTCATAAAAGCCGAGGAGTGATTTACGATGAAACTTGAAGAAATCAAGGTAATTGCAAAGCGACATGACATCAAGGCCGGCAAATTGAAAAAAACTGAGCTGGTGCGGGCCATACAGTCGGCAGAGGGTAACGACGCCTGTTTTGAAACCGCCCGGGTTTCTGTATGCGGTCAGGAATTGTGCCTCTGGCGGAGTGACTGTCTCTGATCGTAGAGAGGTGAAGGGATTTGTTAACGGCACAGAAGGCAGCGACATGCCACCTGTGCCGTTTTTTTTCAACGAGTCCGGGGTCAGCCCTCTGTTTTTTTTGAGGCGGGCCGTTTTCTGTTTTTCGGTTGCTGTTGCTCCTTCAGGCGATCAGCCATTTTCTGCAGGCGGTCGTCAACCCGATGGTAGATCGATCCTTTGGGAAACTTCCCGTTTTTGCCGCGATGCCCCGCTGTAATGCCGGTGAGGATTTCGATTCCCTGCTCTATTGTTTCCACGCTCCAGATATGGAATTGTCCGGCGGCCACCGCCTGGACGACATCCTCGTGCAGCATGAGATGGCGTTCGTTTGATTTCGGAATCATGACCCCCTGCCGTCCGTTCAGCCCCTGAGCCCGGCATACCGCGAAGAATCCTTCGATCTTGTGATTAACTCCCCCTATTGCCTGAACCATGCCGCGCTGATTGACACTGCCGGTCACCGCAATCTCCTGCTTGATGGCAACCCCCGAAAGCGCCGACAGAAGCGCGTAGAGTTCGGTGGAGGAGGCGCTGTCCCCTTCTATGCCGTCGTAGGACTGTTCAAAGCAGATCGACGCCGACAGCGACAGAGGGCGCTCGGTTGCAAAGGTTCCTCCAAGATAACCGGTCAGGATCAGGACCCCTTTGTCATGGATCGGTCCCGAAAGTTTGACTTCGCGCTCGATGTTGACCATTCCGTCCTGTCCGGTATAGACCTTTGCGGTGATGCGGGTCGGGCGGCCGAACGTGTGATCTCCGAGACCGATGACCGAGAGGCCGTTGATCTGTCCGACAACGGCACCGGAGGTGTCGACCATGATGGTTCCGTCCTCGTACAGCTCCTGCATCCGCTCTTCAATGCGGTTGACGCGATAAAGGCTTTCTTCCGCGGCGGCACGAACATCGTCACCACTGATGATGGTGCGTTTGGCTTTCGTGGCCCAGAAACTGATTTCACGGATGAAATCGGCGATCTCCATGAACTGGGAGGAGAGCTTGGACTGGTCATCGGCCATGCGTGCGGTATGTTCAAGCAGGGCAGCAACACCGCTTTTGTGAAACGGCAGCAATCCTTCGGCCCGGCAATGGCTGGCGACAAACAGTGAATAATCTTTCATGATCTCCGGAGTTCGGGCCACACGACTGTCAAACTCCGCCTTGACTTTAAAAAACTTGCGATAATCGGGGTCAAGATGGAAAAGGAGGTAATAAATCCATGGGGTGCCGATCAGCACGACTTTGGCCCGCATCTGGACTGGTTCCGGCTTGAGCGACACCATCGTCATGAAACGGTACTGTTCCAGTACATCCTCTATTCTGATCTCGCTGTTACGGATGCAGCGCTTCAGGGAATCCCACACAAAAGGATTTATCAGCACTTCGCGGGCGTCGATTACCAGATAACCGCCGTTGGCGCGATGCAGGGCTCCGGAACGGATCATCGTGAAGTCGGTCACCGCCACCCCGCCGTACTGCATGACATGCTCAATCCGCCCGAAGAGATTGTTGTAGGTCGGGTTGGACTCAAACACCACCGGAGCCCCGTCGGTATTCTTGTTATCTACGAGCACATTGACCTGATAACGGTCAAAAGTCGGCTCCTGCCGCGGCATCTTGATGCCGGGAATCTGTGGCTGGGTTGACTGCGGCTTGAAATCTTCCAGCGTGTTCAGTATGTCCTCCTGGACTGACTCCAGATACCTGAGCACTTTTTCAAGTTCACCGTATTTTTCCCTCAACGGATCAAGACGGTGCCCCAGGCAGGACATCCCGATATCCCGATCGGCCTGCGCCAGAGAATCCTTTGTGATCTTTTCCTGCTCACGTACCTGCCTGAGCACGTCATTCAGCCGTTCCGTCAGTTCCTTCCCCTGCTTCTCAAGCTTTGCGCGCTTCTTTTCATTGAGTGCGTCATATTCTTCCTGGGTATAGTTGCGGCCGCTTTTCTGAGGTACGATCACCAGACCGGAGACGGTTCTCTGCAGGGAGAATCCGAGCTTTTCAGCCTCCTTTTCCAGCCCCTGGAAAAGATCATTTGAAGCCGTCTGATAGTTCTCGAGCAGCTCGGCCCGCCTGCTTTCATATTCACTGCTTTCAAGCGCCTTGGGTATATCCTTTCGAAAGGCCTCGATCAGTTCCTTCATGTCCGTGGCCAGTTCACTCCCTTTTCCGGCGGGAAGATCAAGTGAAATTGCGGAGTCGGAATCCTTGAAATTATTGACGTACACCCAGTCGTGCGGTTGTGGTTCTTCCTTCGCACGTTTACTGAGAATGCTGGCGATGGTGGATGTGCGGCCGGTGCCGGTTTCTCCGGATATGTACAGATTGAAACCGGAACCGTCAACTCCCAGGCCGAACTCAATTGAGCGCAGCGCCCGCTTCTGGCCGATGGCGTCATTAAAATCGGGAAGCTCCGCGGTCGTTTCAAAGCCGAGAAGGTCCGGATCGCAGTTCCAGCGCAGTTTATCAACAGGTATGAGGCGGTTGTCGGACATCTGGGACTCCTTTAGGATAGGTCAATGTGGCATTGTGTAAAGCCGCTGCGGATATGTCAAGCTGAAAGCGTGGCAAGTGCCTTCGCTACCGCTTCGCGGATGTCAGCACGCTCCGGCAGGAAGGCAGCCAGTGCCGGGATATAGCCTCGCTCACGCAGTATCCGCCGAGATGTTGCATAGGTAAGGTCATAGACCCACGAAATTTGCAGCAGCCTGAAATCATTGAAGCATCTGATGGTGTCAAGCGGGACGATGGCGCCGGAGTTCAGCGCGGCGATACAGGCGTCGGTAATCGTTCCGGGAAGGTCCTCAAGCCCGAGGGTTGCCGCTGAAGCCCGCTCTTCCGGTGGTTGAGCCTGCAGCTCGACGAACACGCGCCAGATATCCAGTTTGTCGGCATCCCGGATAAGGTCGATATACTGCCTGGTAGGGGATTTAATAACTGCGGGGGGCACGAGCAGGTTGTGAAACCGGACCGCCTCCTCAATCAGAAGCAATTCAGCCGGGTCGAGGCCGGCCAGAACGCCCTCTTCCCGAATAACATCGATGGCAAGGCGGGCGTGGTTGTCCGAGTCGCTGTCAAGGAACGTACGCCAGCGCCGATACTGGGGGAAGCGCCCGACGTCGTGCAGCAGGGCGACAGCGGCGGCTATGCGGGTCTCGTTCTCCGAAAGTTTCTCGCCCCCGGCCAAGAGCGCCATTGCCTCGCAGACTTTTCGGGTATGCTCGATCTTGAGCCGTATATTTTTTACTCCTTCTTCATCGGTAGCCAGAAACGGCTCGACATAGCTGTCGAACCAGGAGTGGAGTTCATCGAGTTGTGATTTGTTCATACGGCTGTGCAACCCCGTCAGCATTTGATTTTGTCCGTATAATACTGTACCCTGCCGCGAAGTCAATCAATCCAGCGAGGAATCCGATGCAGTTATCGCAAGGCATGGAAATAGATAAAAATGTTGCCACATTACGCGCCACAGAACTTCGGCAGCTCATAGCGCACCATAACCGCCTTTACTACGAAAACACTCCACCACGGCCTGAGATAAGTGATTTTGAATTTGACGAGCTTTTCCGGGAATTACAGAGGTTGGAAGAACGCTTTCCTGAACTCCAAACACCGGATAGTCCAACTCAAATGGTTGGTGGAGCTGTTTCTTCCGGGTTTAAAAAAGTCCAACATTCAGTTCCAATGCTGTCAATTGAGAATAAGCCAGTCGCAAAATTAATTTCTGAGATCAGAAGCATTATCAAAGAATTAAAAGATGAATCTCTGCCAATTGATATGGTAGCAGAGCCTAAAATTGACGGTCTTTCCTGTTCGATCCGTTATGAAAAGCGTGAGTTAGTCCGGGCAGCAACAAGAGGCGATGGCTTGGTAGGAGAAGACATCACCGAGAATGTCAGATCAATTAGTGAGATTCCCAAAAAACTTCCACCTGAAGCACCGGATATAATAGAAATTCGCGGTGAAGTGTACATGTCGAATTCCGATTTCGAACTGTACGCCCTGCAGCAAAAAGAACTGGGTGAAAAACCGCCTGAAAACCCACGTAATGCTGCTGCTGGAAGCTTGCGTCAGCTGAATCCTTCAATTACAGCATCTCGTCCACTCCGTTTTTTTGCATATGCATGGGGCGAACTCTCCACTCCTATTGCAGAAAATCAGTGGGATGCCTTACAAGCCTTGCGGCGATGGGGGTTTGAGGTAAGTGAAGATATACGGCTGCTTCATTCTTTAGACGAACTTAACTCATATTTTGAGGAAATGCAGGAACGGCGCAGTGAGCTCGATTTTTCTATTGATGGAATAGTTTACAAGCTAAACTCTTTGATGCTTCAGGAACAGGTGGGGCAAACCAATCGGGCGCCGCGCTGGGCTGCAGCTCAAAAATTCCCTCCGGAAAAGCGAGAAACTATTTTACAAAACATAGCTATTTCTGTCGGACGAAGTGGTGCCCTTACTCCAGTAGCAGAACTATTACCGGTCCGACTGCTTGGCACAACTGTTTCAAATGCGACCCTGCATAATCAGGATGAAGTTGAGTGCAAGGATTTTCGCATCGGTGACACTGTAATAGTGCAACGTGCCGGGGATGTTATTCCGCAAGTGGTTTCAGTTGTTATAGAAAAGAGGTATCCTGACAGCGTGTCGTTTGTTTTTCCGAAAGACTGCCCCGTCTGTGGCAGTAAGGCTGTTCGAGAGCCAAGAGAAGCTGTTTGGAAATGTACAGGGGGGCTAACATGTCCTGCGCAAGCATTGGAGAGATTGAAGCATTTCGTGTCTCGAGAGGCCTTCAATATTGAAGGGCTTGGCGAAAAAAATATCGAGCTGTTTTACGACAAGGGGCTGATTACATCTCCAGTTGATATATTTAGACTTGAAGAACTTCTCTCACCTCCTACGCTCTGGCAGCAGACATCAAGTGTCACACCACTGCAAGAATGGGATGGGTGGGGAGAGCTTTCCGCCAACAATCTTTTCAAGGCTATTCAGGCCAAAAGAAAGATCACGCTTGATAGATTCATCTATTCACTCGGTATTCCACAGGTCGGTGAAGTTACGGCAAAATTGCTTGCTGATAACTACCTCAGTTATGACAACTGGTACGATTCAATGGAAAGAGCGGTAAACAGAAAGTCTGAGCAATACCAACATTTAATAACAATTGATGGTATCGGAGCGGTCGTTGCTGATGAAATACTAAGTTTTTTTGCCGAAGCACACAATCTTCAAGTCCTTGATTCGTTGAAAAGATACCTTTCGGTCGAAGATTATGCCAAGCTGGTAAATGTGTCTTCACCCATCTCCGGCAAGATTGTTGTCTTTACCGGTGAACTGGAGAAGCGCAGCCGTAAAGCAGCAAAAATAGAGGCTGAAAAATTAGGGGCGAAGGTGGCTAGCTCTGTATCTTCGAAAACCGATTTAGTGGTTGTTGGAGAAAAAGCAGGAAAGAAAAAAATAGACAAAATTATCGAATTAGGTATTCAAGTTTTGTCTGAAAACGAGTGGGAGCGCCTGATCAATGGGGAATGAACAGATAGGAACCATATCTACAAAACGACCAAAAAGATCGACAGATTTAATCGCAACCTTTATTGAAGGGTTTGCAGATGGCTGGTTCATGTCTTTAAAAGAAAGTTTCAAAATGGAACTGGATATAAAGATAACCGAGCGTAAAAAAGATAGAATCTCTTATTATGAATGGACTCAAGGGCCGTATTTTTGTTTCTCTGAAGGCCAGATTATTTATGACGTAAAGGAAGGTTACATGTGCTGGCAAGAAGCTTTGAAAAAAGTTAACCTTGCCTGTCAGATTGTTGCGGCTAAAGACAGCATCCCTATAAAGGTTGATAATGAAATTACTGGTAAGCCTGAGTTCAGAGTGTTAGAGGGTTATGTCTGTTTTGTTTTACTCAAGCCAAATGAGGGACGTACAAAACTTATTCCTTATGTTGGGTACCACTTTTCACAGAACGATTTTGTGAATTTTCTGAAAACCGGGAAATTGTAAGCGAAAGGTCATCATGAAAGAGCTAATTTTCTTCGTTCAAGGTTCTGCAAAAGAACCATATAAAGTTACTTTCGAAAAAAATGGTAACAATTTATCTGCATATTGTACCTGTCCAGCCGGTGATAATGGTCAGTATTGTAAGCACCGTTTTAATATTCTTGGTAGAATAACAAATGGCGTTGTAAGTGGCAACGAGCCTGACGTGGATGTGGTTGCATCGTGGCTTGCTGGAACCGATGTTGAGGGCGCACTGAATGAACTTATGAATGCTGAAGAGCTATTCGAGATTGCTAAACTCAAACTTTCTTCAGCAAAAAAACAGCTAGCCAAGGCATTCCGTGATTAATAACCGCAACAGAGACTATACGAGCACATGTCACCGAGAGGATTACACCCGCCGTCGAGCAGAAAAAGATCGGCGGACGATTCACCGGGAAGTGAATAAAGAATAGGCAAATCCCTCCCCCCCATAAATCAATAGCGTACCATTAAATATATTGCCTCAAAACAATATAGTTGCTATTATTTCCCCATGAAAGCAAGATTGCTCCAGAAGTCAAAAGAAGAATTTACAGGTGGAGTCATCGTTGAGACGGTGGTTTGGGAGCTTACGGAAGCCACCCTGGATCGCCCGCACAGTCTGAAATATCGTTTGTATTGCGGCAGAAATGGTGAGTGTATCGTTCGATATGACAACGAGACAGGAAAAGGTGATCATCGGCATTACGGAACTTGTGAGGAATTGTATTGCTACACCACTTTTTCAAAACTGGTAGAAGACTTTTTGGCGGATGTTGAACGCTTGACAGGGGTGAATTTATGAATAAGGCAATTATTGGAATTAGTGACTGGACAACGACGCGTAAGGGACTGCTCGGGCTTGCAAGTAAACTTGATTTGAGGGAGCGCATGCCGGATGCAGATTATCATCTGAATTTTTCCACGCCGACCCAGATGTTCTCTGAACTGACCCCAAAACGAATGGAGCTTTTATGCCGCCTTAAACAGGAAGGGGCTCTATCTGTCTACAGACTTGCAAAAGAGACCGGTCGTAATTACAGCAATGTGCATGCTGATATAATCAGGCTTTTGGAGCTGGAGTTGGTATCAAAAGACGAAAAAGGACGCGTTTTTGTGCCGTGGGACGATGTAGAAATTCACGCATCATTGAACACACCGGCAAAGTTAGCAGCTTGACCTGATTTTGTACCGAATCAGTGAGGTGAAAAAGGGTTGTGTCTCAACTTCTAATAATTCAAGAGTTGCCGCACGGCCCTTCTTCTTTTCATAAATAAAATCCAGGGAGTTCCCATGTCAGAGCAAAAATCAGTCACCTGTTCGAAGTGCAGTGTGGTATGGCAGAATCTCGGCACGACTAATTGCTGGAGCGGTGACCCTGCCCAGGCCCCTCCCAGGCCGGGCAACTGTCCATCCACCGCCTATGAAGATGTCGTGCAGGACTCGTTTGACCAGTACCGCGGTGACAGCGAGGATGCGAAGATCGCCTTTGTGGCGGCCCGGGTCGAGGGGCTCTGTTATCAGCCGGTGCCGGGGAGCGATGCCGTCAATGCCCGCTGGACGCGGGTAGAGGATACGATTGCCTTTGCAAAGCTGATGGGATACAAAAAAATCGGCATGGCGACCTGTATCGGCCTGCTGGATGAGACCGAGCGGTTGTCGAAGATTCTGACGGCACAAGGGTTTGAACCGGTCAGCGTCTGCTGCAAGGCCGGCAGCATCGACAAGCTTGAGCTGGGGCTGGCGGAATCGGACAAGGTCAGGCCGGGGACGTTCGAGCCGGCGTGCAATCCGATCGCCCAAGCCGAAATCTGCAACAGGATGGGTACCGACATGAACATCATTGTCGGTCTCTGTGTCGGGCACGACATGCTTTTCAACAAACACTCCACGGCTCCGGTCACAACCCTGATCGTCAAGGACCGTGTTACCGGCCACAACCCGGTTGCCGCGCTGTACGGCCAGAATTTCTATTACAAGCGGCTGCAGAAACAGGAAATGAAGTTTTACGATTATCTTTGCCCCAGGACGTTTAACGGCAGGTGGTGATATGGCGCAGACTGAAATTGTTTTCCGTAATATAGCCGAACGAATCAAAACGCCATTCTGATTCCATTCTGCTCTGCAGGTATAAGTTCCCCGCTTGTTTCCCGGCAGTCAGGAAATATATGCCACTTCATGCCGCTTAATCTATGCAAATGATTGGCGGCATATTTATTGCAAAACGTTGTTCTGATTTTTAATGAAGGCACTGGGAATTACGCGCGAGGTTCGGATATGTTGATATCCTGCACACGTTCACAATCACGCTCGCACGATCTGCTCCGGATTTCACTGGGCTTTCTGGTTGCGTTTTTACTATGCGCCTGTACGCCGTCAAGGTCTACCGTGATGGGCAGCAGGGTTCTCTGGCCCGCCGCTCCGGCAAAACCTCTTCTGGAATTCGAGGCGGTTTATTACGCGCAATCAAGTGTGCGGAGCCCCCAGTTTCCAACACTTCCGGAGACGTTTGAAGGCTCCGATGAAATCACGATCAGCAGGGCTTCAGGCGTTGTTTCAGACGGTCATGGCAAGGTGTATGTGTCAGATTCGGTTCAAAGGAATGTTATTATCTTTGACTTTCCTGCAAGGAGTGTCCGCTTTTTAACATACGACAACATCTTCAGCAAACCGGCCGGCATGGATATTGGCCCTGATGGACGTCTTTATGTGGCGGATGCCGGCCTTAAAAAGGTACTGGTCTTTGACCGCGACGGAAAATATCAAACCAGCATCGGCAATGAGAAATTGCTGCAACGGCCGATGAATGTCGCGGTAAACGCCTCATTAGGCCGGTTGTATGTATCTGATGCACGAAAGCATGTGATAGTCGTTTTCAGCTTGGAAGGTGATCTCCTTTTTCAGTTCGGTGGTCCGGGGCGTGGCGATGGAAAGCTATCAATGCCCCACGGCTTGAAATTCGACAAAAGCGGAAAATTGTATGTAGCTGATATGCTGAATTCCAGAATTCAGGTGTTTAATCCCGATGGAGTATTTATGGCATCCATTGGTGACCGGGCGCCCTACCAGCTGGAGCTGGATTATCCACGTGACATTGCCTTCAGCAGCGATGGCACTCTTCATATAATCGATATTAAACGGGCTTTGCTGGTCAGTTGCGAACCAAACGGAAAACTGCTGCTTATAACGGGGGGGATTGCACAAACGTCCAACCCCCTTGGTCTTTCAAGCCCTACCGGAATAACTGTCAGCAGTGGCGATACAATTTATATAGTTGATCAGCTCAATAACCGGTTGGCGCTTTGGAAATATCTGGGTACCGGGTCACCGACTTTACTCCCTTGATTGAGCCTGTTTGAACTTGGTTGTTCGGTCTTTGACCTTACCCCCTTTTAATCCAAAATTTCGGCTTGGCCATTGCCATTCAAGTTTACCATCACTAATTCAGACAGCTTTTTAAGGTGTTATAAGTGCAGCCCAAAGCTTCGGCTAGTTTGGTAGGCTGAATATTTTCGCTCCCGCCGAGACTTTCCACGATGTGACGAACGAAGGCTGGTTGCAGTTCCTTGAGGCGAATTTGGTGAGACTTCAGATCTTCCAGGCTTGAAACCGGTAACAGGAATCGTTGCCATTCATTAGTGCTGACAAGTTCATTATATCCGGCAGGTAATCGAGCCTCTTGTAATTCCTTGAATATATCATCTCCCAGCAGCACAAACCGTTTTATAAAGGTTGACAATTCGCGCATGTTACCGGGCCAGCGATATCTTGCAAGACACATTGCGTGCTCCTGAACAGCCAGCTTTTGCCAA
This sequence comes from Desulfuromonadaceae bacterium, assembly GCA_049305715.1. Lineage (GTDB taxonomy): Bacteria > Desulfobacterota > Desulfuromonadia > Geobacterales > Pseudopelobacteraceae > JACRCG01. The sequence continues at coordinate 12,306 of JBAQPK010000281.1, forward strand.
ATTATGC
>JBAQPK010000282.1:0-4361 GCA_049305715.1 Desulfuromonadaceae bacterium
ACATCGAAGGCATCATGCTGCGACTCGTGGCGCTTGGGAAATCCGCTGACGCCGTTCAGAGTACGCAGCGTATTGAAATTGTCGCGCCGACCGGTAATCAGCTTGTGGGCATAGGCTTGATGCCCCACATCCCAGACAATCTTGTCTGCCGGAGTGGTAAAAACCCTGTGAAGGGCGATCGTCAACTCCACAACGCCCAGGGATGGCGCCAGATGGCCGCCATTGGCGGCACAGGTCTGGATGATGGTCCGGCGAAGATTCGCGGCAAGTTCAGGAAGGCGGGAAGACGGAAGCCGCTTGAGATCTTCGGGTGAATTTATTGTTTCGAGTATCGACATTACATACGCCTGTTATGCTTAAAATCCCCCTCCTGTTGCCCCTGAAAGTGCCTGTTTCCCGCAGGAAGGCCTAATGGGCTGGGGGGTAAGGATTCAGTTCCGGCGCTGCACAATATACCGTGCAATTTCCCGCAGCGGATCGGCCTCTGCACCGAATATTTCAAGAGCCTTAAGCGCCTCATCCATCATCGACCGGGCCTCTTCCTTGGCGGCGGCAAGCCCCATCACGGCAGGATAAGTCGCTTTGCCGCGCGCTTGGTCACTGCCGGCGTCCTTGCCGATTTCCTCGGTCGTACCCTCGATATCGAGAATATCGTCAGCGATCTGAAAGGCCAGTCCCGCCGCTTCACCATAGCGGGTGATCGCCGTCAACTGCTGCCCGGCGGCTCCCCCAAGGAGCGCCCCGGCCACGACCGATGCCTTGATCAAGGCTCCGGTTTTGTGGGTATGGATGTACTGAACGGTTGCCAGATCAATATCCTGGCGTCCCTCGCTCTCCATATCGATCACTTGGCCGCCAACCATGCCGTAGGACCCGGCGCAGGACGCAATCTCATGGATTACCGCCAGCAGGCCGGACGGATCGCAGCCGTTTGCAAAGCGAGGGTCGCTGGCCAGCTTGAATGCCTCCGTCAGAAGCGCATCTCCGGCCAAAATCGCGATCGCCTCTCCGAAAACTTTATGATTGGTCGGATTGCCGCGGCGGAAATCATCATCATCCATGGCCGGCAGGTCGTCATGAATCAGCGAATATGTGTGGATCATCTCCATGGCACAGGCGGCCGGGATTGCTCGGTCCGTATCCCCGCCAACCGCCTGGCAGGCTGCCAGCATCAGGATCGGCCTCACCCTCTTGCCGCCGGCAAAAACAGAGTAACGCATGGCCTTGTGAACACTATGCGGTAACTCCGCCTCACCTGGCAGAAAACGGTCAAGCGCCGCATCGATACGATCACATTGCTCTTTTAAATATGCTTTCAGATCCATATACAGCTCTCTTTCTGTCAGTCTTCACCGGATTCAAACGGTTCACGCTTCAAAGAACCATCCTTCTGTTTCAGAAGGATTTCAACCCGCCGCTCGGCATCGTCGAGCCTGCTGGTACAGAAGGCCGCATGCTTTACTCCCTCTTCAAAGGCTTTCAGGGAGTCCTCCAGCGTAAGCGAACCGGTTTCCAGGCGTTTTACTATTTCTTCCAGTTTTTTCAGGGATGCTTCAAATTTATCAGTGGCCATGGTCGCTGTCTTTCATAATAAAAGTGGGTAATTGTATACAGATATGCCGGCAGGCGTCAAGTTTTGCCGGTTTCACGGGATTCTACACGGCAGCGGGCCTGGCCCCGGTACAGCCTCAGCAGCAGCAGTTCGCCGATTGCCAACGAGCCCGCATCGGTCACCACCGTTCCGTCGTTGTCACAGGTTGCAATCGCATAGCCGCGGGCAAGCGTTTTGAGAGGAGAAAGCACCTCCAGACGTGCGGCATTGTCTCCGAACCTCTGCCGGATGACATCCAGCCGTTGCGCCAGCAAACCTTCCCCCTGCACCGTCAGAAACATAATCCGTTGCCGCAAAGCCTCGACTTTCCCTTTCGGATCGTTATGCTGCAGGGCGGCCTGAAGGCGTTCAAAGCGGTCGCGACGGCGTGAGACCGCCGCACCGAGGCCGGCTTCGAGCCTCCCGTTCAAATCATCCATTCTCTGAGCCAGATGCCCCAGCATTGTCCGTGGATCATGTAATGCCCTGCGCAACCCCGCGAGACGACCGTCGTGTGCGGACAGCAGGTTTTCTACCGATCTTCTCAAGCGGCCGGATAATGCATCAATCCGGCTGCGCAGCTCATCGGAGCTTGAAATAACCAGCTCGGCAGCAGCGGACGGCGTTGGCGCACGCAGATCAGCGACAAAGTCGCAAATAGTCCAGTCCGTTTCGTGGCCGACGGCCGAAATGATCGGTATTTTTGACCGATAGACCGCCCGGGCCACGGCCTCTTCGTTAAAAGCCCATAAATCCTCCAGCGAACCGCCTCCACGACCGACAATGATGATATCAACCTCGACCATCCGGTTCATCTCATCAATCGCCCGGGCAATCTCCGTCGCCGAGCCTTCCCCCTGCACGCGCACCGGATACAGCAACACCTCCAGCGAGGCAAAGCGCCTCTTCAGTACATTAAGGATATCATGTATGGCGGCGCCGGTGGGAGAAGTAATGACCCCTATTTTACGGGGGAAAAGCGGCAGGGCGGTCTTATGGGCCTCGGCAAACAGCCCTTCATGAGCCAGTTTTTCTTTCAGCTGCACGAAAGCGGTCTGCAGTGCGCCGATTCCGGCCGGCTCCATATATTCGCAAATCAGTTGATACTCGCCACGCTGGTCATAAACCGAAATACGGCCTCGCGCAATCAGCGCCATCCCGTCCGTCAGCCGGAATTTGACATTCTTTACGGCACTCTTGAACATCACGCAGCGCAACTGGGCACCGGCATCCTTGAGGGTAAAATAGCAGTGGCCTGAAGAGGGGTAGGAAAGATTGGATACCTCTCCCTGCACCCAGAGCTGCTCGAAATTTTCCTCGAGCACCCCTCGGAGCAAAGCGGTCAGACGACTGACGGTGAGGATTGTTTTTTCGGAAAAAATATCCAAATGTAATGCCCGTTTGTTACGTTATTAAGATGCCGGGGAAACCCGGAAAAGCGCAGGAATACATGGCATTTGCCTTTTTCATGATGATTCCCCGGTATAGTGTTGTTGAAAGCTGTTCTGTTCTTCCCTGCTGTATCGTATTTTCATAACGGTCAGGAGGGCATTGCAGATCAGCGGTATTATGTTGGCCACAATCAGCGGCAAATCATTGATAAGAAAACCGTAGACCATCCAAAGTGCAACACCGAACGCCAAAAGAAGCGGCTGCCAGACGGAAATATCACGGGCATGACGGGTCCTCAGCGTTTTGATCACCTGCGGAATGGCAGCAACACTGGTGAGTGTCCCGGCCACAAGACCGATCGCCGTCGCGGTCACGAACGCTTCCTTCCGTCAAACGCCGAGCTTGCCCAGTCAATCTGCGTCAACATCCCGCGCAGCACGGTGACTTCGCGACTATCGAGATTCGCCCGGAAGAAAATCCTCCGAAGCGAGCGCATCATATGCGCCGGATTCTGCTCATTCAGAAAACCGATCTTGTTCAGAGTGGAATTAAAGTGCGCAAAGAGTGTTTCCATCTCTTCGGATTTTGCCAGTTCAAGCGGCCGCCCTCCCCCCGCTGATTCATTGGCTTTGCCAAGTTCATAACAAAAAAGCAGCACCGACTGGGCCAGGTTGAGCGAACCATATTCATTGGATGTCGGAATAGTGGCATGCCAGCGACAGAGCGAGAGCTCGTCGGTCGTCAGACCGCTGTCCTCACGCCCGAAAACAATTGCCGCCCGGCAGTCAGGAGCTACCTGCTCCCTGAGGAGACCTGCCACTTCCGGGGGAGAAAGTATTTCCTGACGGTACTTGCCATGACGTCGGGTCGTGCCGACCGTCAGGGTGCAATCCGCCATGGCTGAAGCAAGATCGGGGAATAGCCGTGCCGATTCGAGCAGGTCCCGTGCAGCAACGGCGAATTTGAGCGATTCCGGGTCAAAACGGTCACACCCCTTCACGATTCTCAACTGGGTAAACCCCATATTTTTCATGGCTCGGCAGGTCATGCCGATATTGCCGGGTGATTGAGGTTCCACCAGAATAATTATGATGTCTTTGTTCAAGAGATTACCCTTCGTGAAGCATGTATGGCCCGGATCCGCGCCAACCGCGCTCTGGCCGGTTTTTTGAGTTTCCAGACATGATAGGCATGAACGCACCACGCCATACTGATGAAACCAAACAGGGCCAGCACGAGGTAATGTTCATAGTTGCTGACGCTGTCCAACACAAGCGAAGCACTTTTGCCGAACAGATACCCCCCCAGAGAAAAAGCAGCCGCCCAGGAGAAGGCGCTGATCAGGTTAATCCAGAGAAAAGTGCGGGGGGCAAGATTG
>JBAQPK010000283.1:0-9077 GCA_049305715.1 Desulfuromonadaceae bacterium
TGGGGGGGTACGCGCAGTTCAGTTACTACTTCAACTACTGGGGGCCGACCGGCGTCAATCGGGACAGCTACGTGGTTGTCAGAAAATTAAACAAGTAGGATTCGGATGGAGACCAAGGCGGCGAGTAACCGGCGACGCAGGCGTATATGACAATACGTTGAGGAGCCGGCGACGAAGCCAACGCTGGTATCCGAACGAAGGCTACTTGATGGGGGTGAACGCATGGACGTCAGAGCACAGCTGGTAATGGTATTCAACCTGGACAAATGTATCGGCTGCCATACCTGCAGCATCTCCTGCAAGAACATCTGGACCGACCGCACGGGCGCCGAATACATGTGGTGGAACAACGTCGAGACCAAGCCGGGCGTCGGCTATCCGAAAAAGTGGGAAAACCAGGACATCTTCAAGGGGGGGTGGCTGCGTGAGAACGGCAAGCTGAAGCTGCGGGCGCTGGGCAAAGGGCCGACGCTGTTCAACATGTTTTTTCAGCCGAACATGCCGAAGCTGGAGGATTATTACGAGCCCTTCGACTTCGATTACAGCAATCTGTACAAGGCCCCTCCCGGCAGCGACCAGCCGGTGGCGGAGGCGTTCTCACAGATATCAGGGAAACGGATGGAAGAGATCACGAGCGGTCCCAACTGGGACGACGATCTTTCCGGCTCGCAGGTATATGCCGCCAGTGACTCAAACCTTGAAGACCGCACCCTCGTCGAGGATTACGGCCGCATGTTCATGCAGTACCTCCCCCGCATCTGCAATCACTGCCTGAATCCGGCCTGCGTTGCCTCCTGTCCGTCCCGGGCGATCTACAAACGGGGCGAGGACGGCGTGGTGCTGGTGGATCAGGAGGTCTGCAAGGGGTGGCGTTTCTGCACCAGCGCCTGTCCGTACAAGAAGGTCTACTTCAACTGGCAGAGCGGCAAGGCGGAGAAGTGCATATTCTGCTTTCCGCGCACCGAGACCGGCCAGTGCAACGCCTGCGCCCACAGCTGCGTCGGCAGGATCCGCCACGTCGGCGTGCTGCTCTACGATGCCGACCGGGTCGAAGAGGCGCTGCTCAAGCCTGACAACGAACTGGTGGCGGCCCACCGCGCGGTGATCCTCGACCCCCGCGATCCGCAGGTCAAGGAGGCCGCCCGTGCAAACGGCGTGACCGAGCAGTGGCTGGAAGCGGCCGAGAAATCTCCGGTCTATGCGCTGATCAAGGAGTTCGGCGTCGCCCTGCCGCTGCACCCCGAGTTCCGGACCATGCCGATGGCCTACTACATCCCGTCGCTCTCTCCGGTCATCTCCAGCGGCACCGACCTGCATGAACTGGCGGAACACGGCACGATCCCGCTGCTTGAGAAGCTCCGGGCGCCGATCAGCTTCCTGGCAAGTCTCCTCTCCGGCGGCAACCAGGAAATTATTGCAGAAGTTATGCAGAAGCTGATCGCGCTGCGGGTCTACAAACGGGCCGGCAATCTCGGTCAACCCGCCATGGAATCCACCCTGAAAGAGGCGGGACTCGACAAAACCGGGGCCGACAAGCTCTATCGCCTTTTCACAATCGGCGGGTATCGGGAACGCAACGTCATCCCGACACAGCAGCGCGAGGAGCAGGATCCCGGTCAGCGCAAGGGCGCCGGCGGATTCGGCATCCTGAAGAAGACAAGGAGTCCGAAATGACGATCGCCAACAGTTACGATGCCCTCGCCCGGCTGCTCGACTATCCGGCCGACAAGGAACGGCTGCATTCTGATTACGCCGTTGTCAGCGCCTTTCTGAACAAACAACGACTGGACAGTTCGATCTCCTCCTTCGCCGATTTTGCAGACGCCTCATCCCTGGCAGCTCTTCAGGAGGAGTATGTCGCCATCTTCGACTTCAATCCGGCCACCGCCCCCTATCTGGGGCACCACCTCTTCGGCGACAACCAGAAGAAGGGTGCATACATGATCATGCTGAAGCAGGAGTTCGAACGGTGCGGCTATACTCCATCCGGAGTCGAGCTCCCCGATCACCTTTCGGTGCTGCTCGGATTCCTGGCCCATCTGGCGCGTCAGGAGGAACAAGGGGCGCGAAAGCAGTTCATCGCCGAGTGCGTGCTGCCGGGGGTGGAACGACTCCATACCGCCTTTGCCGCCCGGCAGGACTCCCACTGGAAAGTGCTGGTGGAAACAGCCCGAATGCTCTGTGCAGAAGATTGCAAGGAGGTGCACCCATGTTAAACAGCTTCATCTTTGTCGTTATGCCCTACGCCGCCCTGGCGCTGCTGATCTTTGTAACGCCTTACCGCTACTGCTCCAACCGCCTGACCTGGTCAGCCTACTCTACCCAGTTTCTGGAGCAAAAGAGCCTCTTCTGGGGCATTAATCCGTGGCATTACGGCATCCTTCCAGTGCTGGCGGCGCATTTCCTCGGCGTTGTCTTCCCCGGTCCGATGAAGGCATTCCTCGGCAATCAGACCTACCTGATCGCCTTCGAGAGCATCGGTTTGGCGCTCGGCCTCTTCGCCATTTTCGGCTGCCTGCTGCTGCTGCTGCGCCGCGTCAACACGCCGCTTCTGAAACGGGTGACATTCGCCGCGGACTGGGTTCTGCTCTACCTGCTGGCAGCCCAGGCCCTGAGCGGTGTCTACGTCGCAACTTTCATGCGCTGGGGTTCCCAGTGGTACCTGCACACGGCGGTCCCCTATCTCTGGTCGCTGTTGACCTTCAACCCGCAGATCGAATACGTGACCGATTTCCCGCTGGTTTTCAAGCTCCATGCGGCCGGGGCCTTCCTGATCGTCGCGCTGCTGCCGTTTACCAAGCTGGTGCATCTGCTCTACGTTCCGGTCCGCTTCCTGATGGATCCGCCGATCCTGTATCGCTGGCGGTCGAAATAGCGGTTTCGTGCGATTGAATCGAGCCTGGAAAGGACGTGTTGATGCTGGCAACCGCGACCGCGAAATCGCATAAAATACTTTTTCTCAACACTCTGGCCTTTACGGTCTGTTTCGGCGCCTGGATGTTCAACGGTGTGCTGGTGACATTTCTGGTTGACAACCAGGTGTTCAACTGGGGACCGGTGCAGATCGGCTGGCTGCTGGGAATTCCGGTTCTGACCGGCTCGCTGTTCCGCCTGCCCGCCGGCATGCTGACCGACAAGTTCGGCGGCAAACCGGTTTTCGGAGCGCTGCTCTTTCTCTGCGCCATTCCGATGTACCTGCTGTCAAAGGCCGACAGCTTTACTTCGTTTGCCCTCTGCAGCTTCGGTTTCGGTCTGGCCGGGGTCAGTTTCTCGATCGGCATCGCCTTCACTTCCGTCTGGTATCCCCGGGAAAGGCAGGGCACTGCACTGGGGATCTTCGGCGCCGGAAACGCCGGGGCGGCGCTCACCACGCTGTTCGCCCCGACCATGCTCAACAGGTTGACCAGCAATGGCGCCAATATTGAGGGGTGGCGGCAGCTTCCGGTCTATTACGCCCTGATCCTGGCAGCAATGGGCGTCATCTTTCTGGTCTTCAGCGAGAACAGAAAACCGGCCAGCTCCGGCAAGTCCTTCACACAGATGCTGATACCGCTCAAACACGTTCGTGTCTGGCGCTTCGGCCTGTATTACTTCCTGGTGTTCGGCTGCTTCGTCGCCTTTTCCCAGTGGCTCGTACCATATTTTGTCAACGTCTATTATCTGCCCCTGGTTACCGCCGGCCTGTTTGCCTCCATGTTCAGCCTCCCTTCGGGGGTACTCCGCGCCCTGGGGGGGTGGTTGTCCGATGCTGTCGGTGGTCGCCAGATCAGGTACAGGGTGCTGGGCGCTTCGACGCTGATCAGTCTGATGATAATCGTTCCGAAGATGGAGATTTATTCGCCCGGACGCGGGGTCATGGCAAAACGGGGCGGGGTGGTGAAAGAAGTGACCTCCGGGGCCGTTGTGGTAGGTGAGCAGTCTTACCCCCTGAAGGTGAAACCGGCTGTCATGGAGAATCTTGATGACCGGATGCTGGTCTTCCCCGGCAAGCAGACCTGGCAGGAACCGGTGGTAGCGGTCGGGCAGCAGGTGAAGAAGAAGGAACTGCTCGCCAAAGGGGTGACGCGGATCTTCTTCCAGGCCAATGTCTGGATATTTGCGGTGCTGGTGCTGCTGCTCGGCAGTATCTGGGGGATCGGCAAGGCGGCGGTCTACAAGCTTATTCCGGACTATTTTCCGGAGGAGGTCGGCGTGGTCGGCGGAATGGTGGGGGTCATCGGAGGCCTGGGCGGCTTTGTCTGCCCGATCGTATTCGGTTATCTTCTTGAATGGACCGGACTCTGGAGCAGTTGCTGGATGTTCATGTTCGCCCTGTCGCTGGTCTGTCTGGTGTCACTGCACTATGTGGTGAAAAAGATGATGCTCGAGAAACACCCGAAGGATATGCGCAAGATCGAAGAAACAGCAGCGGGCGTATTGCGATAATGAAATTTTTTCTGTCCATAGCCCGTAAAAAATTATTTTCAACATACCAAGGAGACAAACATGTCATCTCGCGTTTTGACAGAGTGGAACCCGGAGGACAAGGCATTCTGGGAAAGGGAAGGAAAGGCGATCGCCAACCGCAACCTCTGGATATCGATCCCGGCGTTGTTTCTCTCCTTTGCGGTCTGGATGGTCTGGAGCGTTGTTGTTGTCAACCTCACCACCATCGGCTTCAAGTTCGATCCCAATAAACTGTTCTGGCTGGCGGCGCTTCCCGGACTGACGGGCGCCACGCTACGTATATTCTACTCCTTCATGGTCCCGATCTTTGGCGGCCGGAAATGGACCACCATCAGCACGGCAACGCTTCTGATCCCGGCCATCGGCATCGGATTTGCCGTGCGCGACCCGAACACAAGCTATACCACCATGCTGATCCTTGCACTGCTATGCGGCTTCGGCGGGGGCAACTTCGCGTCGAGTATGGCAAATATCAGTTTTTTCTTTCCCAAGGCGCAGAAAGGAACCGCACTGGGGCTGAACGCCGGCCTGGGTAATCTGGGAGTCAGCGCCATGCAGTTCCTCGTGCCGCTGGTGATAACCACCGGCATGTTCAGCGCACTGTGCGGCGACCCGCAGGTATGCGTGGTAAAGGGGGTGACCAGTTCGGTCTGGCTGCAAAACGCCGGCTTTGTCTGGGTGCCGATGATCCTCGCCTCCACTGTTGCGGCCTGGTTCGGGATGAATGACATCGCCAGCGCCAAGGCATCGTTCAAGGAGCAATCGATCATATTCAAACGGAGACACAACTGGATCATGTGCTGGCTCTATCTCGGAACCTTCGGCTCGTTCATCGGCTACTCCGCCGGCCTGCCGCTCCTTATCAAATCACAGTTTCCGGCTGAAAACCCCACGCAGTATGCGTTCCTCGGCCCCCTGGTCGGTGCACTGGTCCGCCCGCTCGGCGGGTGGCTGGCAGACAAGATGGGCGGCGCAACGGTAACCTTCTGGAATTTTGTTGTTATGGCGGCCGCTGTCTTTGGCGTCCTCTTCTTTCTGCCCCATGGGGGGGCGGGCGGAAACTTCTGGGGCTTCCTGACCATGTTTATCCTTTTGTTCTTCACCACCGGTATCGGAAACGGTTCAACCTTTCGCATGATCCCTGTCATCTTCCTTACCGAACGGCAGCGTGATGCGGAGGGGAAGGGCGCTGATGCCCAGGAGCAGGCTGTCAAGGATGCCGGCAAGGAAGCAGCGGCGGTACTCGGATTCACCTCGGCCATTGCCGCCTACGGGGCCTTCTTCATCCCCAAGGGTTTTGGCTCTTCAATTGCCGTCACCGGGGGACCCCAGGCTGCCCTGTACGGCTTTGTTGTTTTTTACGTCACGTGCATCATCGTGACCTGGTGGTACTATTCCCGCAAGAATGCCGAGATGCCTTGTTGAACTGAAGAGTTGTGTTACTCTTGCAATGGCGGAATTAAACGTGATTGACAGAGCGGTTAAAGACTCCGGAAGGTGGCGGATGCACCGGAATCTTGTACATGGAAAGACCGGGAATGTTACCCCACTGATAAAGGGCAAAATCATAAAATGAACATCAGCCGGAAAGAATTTTTCAGAAAAAGTCTGCTGTCTCTTGGAGAGGCGGTCTGTACGATCGGCGACGCGCTGAAGGCTCCCGCTCCTCCGTCGATGGAAATACCGGACACGGCTGATTACGACGCGACACCCCGCGACGACCGGGTCGCCGCTGCCCATAATGAAACCTGCCTTGCCGGAAACAGCGGCTGTTTCGCCTGTATGGAGCGTTGCGAACCTGGCGCAATAAAGCTTATTCCGGGAGCCGGTATCCGGATTAACCCGCAGCTCTGCACCGGTTGCGGCAGATGTGAATACGTCTGCCCGGTGACACCCAAGGCGGTCAGAATGAAGACTCGCACCGCAAATCCAGCACCATCTGCCGATCACGCAGAACTACCATCAAAGAGAGGAGAATCACCATGCTGAAGAAGAATCTGGCCCTTGCTGCGGCCGTCATCGGGGCGGTTGCCGTTCTGTCAATCCCCGCCATGACGACCGCCGCCAAGGCAAAGCCGGCAGCTAAGACCACCAACGACGGCCGCGCCAAATGTTACGAGTGCCACGACGATGTAAAGGCCCTCAAGGAGGGGTCCAAGCATGCCAGGCTGGCCTGTGCGGTATGCCACTACAAACTGGATGCGCATATGAATGATCCGGAGAAGAACAAGCCGGTCACCATTATCGACCAGGCACTCTGCGGCAAATGCCACAAGAGCCAGTATGAAAGCTTCTTCACGGTCAACTATGACGGTGGTGCCCGCAAGGAAAAGGGAGTTCCGGCCGGACGTTCGCCGATGCAGGACAAACTGCTGGCTCCCTACGGGTTTACCTTTGAGCATAACGAGCCGCGCGGTCACGCCTTCATGGTCATCGACCAGTTTGCCGTGGACCGGTTCCAGGGCGGACGTTTCCAGTTCAAGGACGGCTGGAGAGGGATCGACAAGGTCGGCAAGACATGGGACGTGCTGACCGACAAGGGCGCGGACTTCAAGCTGAAAGAAACCGCCATGGCCGGCAATCCGACCTGTATCCAGTGCAAGACCTCCGACCATATCCTGAAATGGAAGTTCATGGGGGACAAGGATCCCAAAGCCAAGTGGGACCGCACCTCCAATATCGTCGATGTCGCCAGGGACACCAACAATCCGGTCGGCTGCATCCACTGTCACGATCCGCACGGCACCCAGCCGCGCGTCGTGCGTGACGGCCTGATCCAGGCGATCGAGCGGGACACCAAGGACAACATTTTCGCCAAGGGGGGCACAACCGACCTGAAGGTGATCTCGTTCCGCGACGGTTTCCGCAAGATCGGCGTGATGCAAAAGACCGATTCCCGCATGATGTGCGCCCAGTGCCATGTCGAGTACAACTGCGGCGCCGGCAACCAGTGGAGCGACGGCGGCAAGGTCGGCTACACCGACCAGCGCACCAACCACTTCCCGCTCAAGAACGCCCTGCAGCTGCTGAAGCATTACAAGGAGCTGGACTTCTTCGACTTCAAGCACGCCGTTACCGGCGCCCGTCTGATCAAGTTCCAGCACCCGGAAGCCGAGACCTATGCCGGCAGCGTCCACGACAAGGCCGGTGTGCAGTGCCACCAGTGCCATATGCCGAAGATGAAGGGAAAAGACGGCAAGATGTTCTCGACCCACGGCGTGATCAAACCGAAACAGAACGTCAAGGCCGCCTGCCTGGGGTGTCATACGCATGCCAAGGACACCGTCGAGCAGAAACAGTATGAACTGGATTCCGTCATCAACTACACCAAGGGAAAGATGCGCAAGGCGGAGTACTGGCTCGGCCAGCTGATCGACACCTATGCCGCGGCGCAGCGCATGGGGGTCACCGAAAGTGTCCTGGCCCAGGCCCGCGAGAAACATGAGGAAGCCCACGTCCTCTGGGAATACTGGACCGCCGAGAATTCAGACGGCTTCCATAACCCGGGCCTTGCCCGCGAAAGCCTGACCGGCTCCATCGCCGCCTCGAAGGCGGGGGTCAAGATCCTGAACGACGCGATGGCTGTTGTGAAGAAGGACGAAGTGAAGAAATAAGTTCAAGACATGCCGTGTAAAAACGAAGGGCGGGGAGTTTTCCCCGCCCTTTTTTATTAAAATACCTATAGCATTGTGGCGTTTTAAGCAGATATCATTTATAGTTCGCAAAATTTCATCATCCCGTTTTTAAGGAGCAAAGGGTGATAACCAGGCTTAAATTGAAACCGGGAGGAAATCATGAGATCAATAGATAAATAGATAACAGCGTCCCTCTAGACGCCCTCACGAGCGCACGTGAACCGGTGAACAAGCCGTTGGTCGAAAAAAGAAAGGAATGATTATGGATGAGTATCCTCCGGCAATACGAATTTTACCGATGGCGAATAATCTTCAGGACGAGTTCCCTGGGTGTGAGAGTATTGAGGATGTACAACAGAAGTTCTTTCTTGACGAGCTAGCATACCGGGAAAATGGCAGCTATAACTTCCACAAGAGAGGGCTACAAGCGGAACCAGGAACTATAGTGTTATTTCAGTGCCAAGCGCGCATTATTGCTTCTGCCACATTGGCTGGGACAGAGCGATTTGAAAAACCTGCTGAAGGAGATTATGACGGATGCCTTAAATTCGACGTAGCGACTATAAGGACATTCGAATCGATAAAGCCAGATACAATCCAGCAAATATGGCCGAACTTTAAAGGATTTAGCCATGTAAGGTGGGAGTTAGATCCCAAAAACTATCATGAATTTGAAAAGCTGTTGACACATGTCAAACAACCTGAAATTTCAAAACCTACTCAAGAAGCCTGCGATCTCATATCGCCTCCTGAAAGAGTTCATGAAAGCATTTACCGGATTCTGCGGGATTCCGAGTTAGCTCGTCGGGTTAAAATCTTTCATGACTTTAAGTGTCAGATTTGCGGCCACACCATCAAGATACCTAATGGCGGGAGTTACGCGGAGTCTCATCATATTCAGCCGCTTGGGCAACCACACAATGGCCCAGATACCATTGGCAACATTATATGCCTTTGCCCGAATCATCACGCCGAATTGGACTACGGAGTCTCTGC
>JBAQPK010000284.1:0-8000 GCA_049305715.1 Desulfuromonadaceae bacterium
CTTCTACACCTGGAGGGACCGTGAGCGAGGTATCGCGTACATCACCTGCTTTTTCCCCGAAAATTGCCCGCAGAAGTTTTTCTTCAGGTGAAAGTTGGGTCTCACCTTTCGGAGTGATCTTGCCAACCAGAATATCTCCCGGTTTTACTTCCGCGCCGATACGTATAATCCCAGATTCATCGAGGTCCTTGAGTGTTTCCTCGCCAAGGTTTGGAATATCGGACGTGATTTCTTCCTTGCCGAGTTTTGTATCGCGGGCAACACACTCGAATTCTTCAATGTGGATTGACGTGTAACGGTCATCCTTGATAAGTTTTTCAGAAATGAGAATCGAATCCTCATAGTTGTATCCGCCCCACGGCATGAAGGCAACGACGATGTTCTGGCCAAGGGCCAGTTCACCCATGTCGGTGGAAGGTCCATCGGCAATTACAGCCCCGCGTTTCACCTTGTCGCCTACCTTTACCACCGGCTTGTTGTTGATGCAGGTGTTCTGGTTGGAACGTGCAAATTTTATCAGATTATAGATATCAACACCGGTACCGTTCTCATCGACCTCATTTTCATCGATTTTCACTACGATTCTGCTGGCGTCAACTGATTCAACTTCACCGTTGTGTTTGGCGATAACGGATACACCGGAATCTCTTGCAACGATTCTCTCCATGCCAGTCCCTACAAGCGGAGAGTCGGCACGCAGCAGCGGAACCGCCTGACGCTGCATGTTCGATCCCATCAGGGCACGGTTAGCGTCATCGTTTTCAAGGAATGGAATCAGAGCTGCAGCAACCGATACAAGCTGAATTGGAGCAACGTCCATCAGAGCTATTTCGTCCCGATGAACAAGTATGAACTCACCGCTTTTTCGGGCCGAGTTGTAATCGTTGACAAAACGTCCGTCAGCGTCAAGTTCGGCGTTTGCCTGGGCGATTGCATGCCCTTCTTCCTCAAGTGCAGAGAAGTAGCGGACTTCATTGGTAACTTTGCCTTCATGGACGATGCGGAACGGCGTTTCTACAAAACCGTGATCGTTAATGCGTGCGTACGTCGACAGGGAGGCTATCAGGCCGATGTTCGGCCCTTCAGGAGTTTCAATCGGGCATACGCGGCCATAATGAGTTGGGTGAACGTCGCGAACCTCAAAACCGGCGCGTTCACGGGTCAAACCACCTGGTCCCAGAGCCGAAAGACGGCGTTTGTGAGTAACTTCGGAAAGCGGGTTGGTCTGATCCATGAATTGGGACAGCTGCGATGAACCAAAAAACTCTTTAACGACTGCTGAAACTGGCTTGGAATTGATCAGATCGTGAGGCATGAGGTTCTCAACCTCCTGCAGACTCATCCGCTCCTTGATGGCTCGCTCCATGCGGACAAGACCGATGCGGTACTGATTCTCCAGCAGTTCGCCAACCGCACGAACGCGCCGATTGCCGAGGTGATCGATGTCATCAATGGTGCCGCGCCCGTTCTTAAGCTCTATAAGATAACGAACTATTTCAAGAATATCATTCTTAACGGCAATCCTGATCTCCGAACTATACAGATCCTCAAAAATCATCCTGTTACGGCGCAGCGTTTCGATCAGTCGACGATTTTCGTCAAATCCACCCTGATCAATTGCCTCGGACAGTTTTATTGTTGCCTTTGACAGCCCGAACGTCGCAAACAGTTCTTTCTGGAAAAAATCATTGTCACGAATAAGATTGTTGAGCTCGAGCAATAACTGGTCCCTGAGCTTGTCCGACACAGACTGACCCGTTTCCACTTTTTTGAGAGCTTTAGCAAGCTCGGATGGAAGTTTCATCATCAGATACTGTGAAAAAGGCTCATTTGAACCAGCCAGCCGGGCTATGAGAGATTCAAAACTGGCAACATCTTCAATGCTCAACATGCATGGTGCGTTTAATACCATGCAGTCCTGCCACACCTTGAGGCCAAGTTTATAGTTCAGCTTCAGTCTTCCGACTGCTGAAAGATCATACCGCTCGGGGTTGAAAAACAGGTTGTCAAAGAGTGCCAATGAACTTTTTAGAGTAGGGGGGTCGCCAGGACGGAGACGACGGTAAATTTCAATCAGACCCTCGTCGCTTGAACTGATTTTATCAATCAGCAATGTATCGCGGAACGAGGAAGTGATGTGCAGGTTGTCAATATACAGCGCCTTAAAACTGCTTACTCCGCGTGCTTTTATTTCATTAAAACGATCAAGGGTAACTTCATCATTGCATTCAACAATGATTTCGCCAGTGGTTGGATCAACAATATCAGATGATGCATAACGGCCGATAATTTCTTCGACATTGGCCGGAACTGTCGTGATGCCACGCTCAAGCATTTTTTTGATCGAAGATTTGGTGTACTTCCGATTCGCCTTGACAATAACTTCACCATTAACGGGGTCAGTTATGTCAACAATTGTTTTTTGAAGTGTTAAAAGCTCCGGTTCGATGTTTTTTGTGATTGAGTCAGCGCCGATGAAAATCTCTTCGCTTTTGTAATAGTAGTTGAGAAGCTGCTCAACTGAATATCCAAGAGCCTTAAGCAGAACCGTTGCCGGCATTTTTCTGCGGCGGTCAATACGAACATACAGAATATCTTTGTGGTCAAATTCAAAATCAAGCCATGAACCGCGATATGGTATTACGCGGGCAGAGTACAGCACTTTGCCGCTTGAGTGGGTCTTGCCTTTGTCGTGGTCGAAAAAGACACCCGGTGAGCGGTGCAGCTGGCTGACTATTACCCGTTCGGTCCCGTTGATGATGAAAGTCCCATTATCGGTCATGAGCGGGATTTCGCCAAAGTAGACCTCTTGCTCCTTGATATCCTTGATTGCCTTGACGGTGGCATCTTTACCGCCATCCCAGATCACGAGACGTACCTTAACCTTCATCGGAGCAGCGTACGTCATGCCGCGCTGGTGGCATTCATCGACATCATACTTGGGCTTGTTCAGCGCGTACGATACATACTCGAGAGAAGCGCTTTCACTGAAATCCTTGATCGGAAACACACTCCTGAATACGGCCTCCAGGCCGGTATTCAAACGCGATTCAGCTGACACTTCCTGCTGCAGAAAACGTCGATATGAATCTTTCTGGATGTCAATCAGATTGGGAATTTCGATTATGTTCTTTATCTTGGCAAAGTTTTTACGCAAGAGGTGATTATTGGCAATAGAATAAGCCATGGCTTCTCCTTTGGCGGGTATCGTAACTGGATCCAGGTGGTATTGGTGTAACGTGCTGGAATATCAGAAGTATATGGCGATTGAAACGTGCCGAAACAGCACAAGCCAAGGCCGCTCCGGGCGACCTTGGCTCTCATAAAGACAACAATTCTGGGTGCTATTTGATAGCTGCTTCAGCGCCGGCTTCAACAAGCTGTTTAACAGCATCGTCAGCTTCTTGCTTGGAAACGCCTGTTTTTACGGTGCCAGGAGCTCCGTCAACAAGATCCTTGGCTTCTTTCAGCCCGAGGCTGGTCAGGGCACGAACAACCTTGATAACGTTGATTTTGTTGGCACCACATGCTTTCAGGATTACATCAAACTCGGTCTGCTCTTCAACTGCTTCAGCAACAGCAGGGCCGGCAGCAGCGGCAACAGCAACAGGGGCAGCGGCAGAAACGCCGAATTTCTCTTCAAGTTCCTTGACGAGTTCAGCAAGGTCAAGAACAGTCATTTTTTCGATAAAGCTGATTACGTCTTCTTTAGTGATAGCCATTGGGTAAATCCTCCGAATATGATTTTAGGAATATAAGTAGTTTACTACAGATTGGTTAGTTTGCTGATTTTTGTACACGGATAGCATCGAGTACGCGTACAAGCGAACCGGGCAGTGCAGCAAGGACACCAACGAAGTTGGTTGCTGGTGCCTGCATGGATCCGAGCATCTTGGCGAGGAGAACCTCACGCGAGGGCAGATCTGCCAAAGCCTGAATCTGCTTGGTATCGAGCAGTTTACCGCTGAGTACAGCGGCTTTAAGCACGAACTTGCCTTGCGGATCTTTTGCAAACTTGTTCAGTACTTTTGCTGCATTTGCCGGATCGTCATAGCTGATTGCCACGGCGGTCGGACCGGCAAGAAATGGGCTGATGCACTCAATGTCAGTGCCTTTGGCAGCCAGATCAAACAAAGTATTCTTGAATACTTTGTACTCGACTGACGCAGCCCGGAGCTCATTTCGGAGCGTTGTGGCCTGGCCCACGTTCATCCCGCGAAAATCAGCGAGAAAAACAGCTTTGGCGCGTGTCAGTCGCTCATGCATCTCGGTGACGAGTTCCTGTTTTGTGTTCTTGTTCAAGCGACTTCCTCCTTTCTTTTGGTATATGAGGCAGAGCCCCGGCCAAAGTCAGGAACGCAAGGAATTTGCGGTACCCAAGTCTCGGCAGGTCCGTTATCCGGATTAAGCGCAGAAGCACGCGCCTGCTGTCTTTGACTTTGGCTAAATTGAATGAAATTTATATCTGCGCTGTTACATCGCTGATATCAAGATTGATGCCGGCTCCCATTGTAGAGGAGAGCGAAATCTTCTTGATATAGGTGCCTTTTGCGGCAGACGGTTTTGCTTTTACAAGAGCTTCGACAAGCGCGAGCAGATTCCCTTTGAGCATTTCGGCGTCAAAAGATACCTTGCCGACCGGAGCATGGATAATGCCGGCCTTCTCGACGCGGAATTCAACTTTACCGGCCTTTGATTCCTTGACGGCCTTGCCGACTTCAAAAGTTACCGTGCCGACTTTAGGGTTCGGCATGAGGCCACGGGGTCCGAGCAACTTACCGATCTTGCCGACAACACCCATCATATCGGGCGTAGCAATGGCAGTGTCAAAATCAAACCAGCCGGCTTGAATCTTGGCAACAAGATCATCTGCTCCTACATAATCCGCACCGGCATCAAGGGCTTCCTTCTCTTTCTCACCCTTTGCAAAAACAAGAACACGGACGTTTTTACCGAGTCCATTAGGGAGAACAACAGCGCCGCGAACCATCTGGTCGGCATGCCGTGGATCTACACCCAGTTTAACTGCGACATCGACAGTTTCATCAAATTTTGCATAAGCGGTCTGTTTCACAACATCAACGGCAGTCCCAAGTTGATAAACCTTGTTTCTGTCAATTTTTGACATTGCTTCAGAATGTTTCTTTGCGCTTTTTGACATGATACAACCTCTCTAGGGATCTTGATTAATAAATAGTGTGCCGATTAGGCGATATCAACGCCCATTGAGCGGGCAGTACCTTCAACTGTCCTCATGGCAGCTTCAAGTGAAGCGGCATTGAGATCAGGCATTTTCTTTTTGGCAATTTCTTCAACCTGGGCCTTGGTCAGTTTGCCTACTTTCGTCTTGTTTGGCACAGCAGATCCGCTCTTCAGGTCAAGAGCCTTCTTGATCAATACCGGAACGGGAGGTGTCTTGGTAATGAATGTGAATGATCTGTCAGCATACACCGTTATGACAACAGGAGTAATGGTGCCCTCATCGGCCTGTGTTTTTGCATTGAATGCCTTACAGAATTCCATGATGTTGACGCCATGTTGACCGAGGGCAGGTCCGATTGGAGGCGAAGGGTTAGCTTTGCCTGCTGGAACCTGTAATTTGATGTAGCCGGTTATCTTCTTTGCCATAAATGTGCTCCTTTATATACAGCGTATGCCTGTCATCATATAATGGATGACTGATTAAAGTGATTAGTTCTTTTCGACCTGCATGAATTCAAGCTCAACAGGAGTCGCACGACCGAAGATTGTTACGGTTACTCGCAGTTTGCCCTTGTCCGGTTTGACGTCTTCAACAACCCCCGAGAAGTTAAGAAACGGGCCGTCGACAACACGGACGGTTTCACCGACCTCAAACAGAACTTTAGGACGGGGTTTTTCAGCCCCCTCTTCCATGCGGCGGGTAATTTTGTTAACTTCTTCGTCTGCAATAGGGAAGGGTGTATTGCCGCCAACAAATCCGGTTACCTTGGCGGTCTCCTTTACGAGATGCCATGTTTCGTCAGTCAACTCCATCTTAACCAGAATATAGCCAGGGAAAAATTTTCTTGATGACGTCTTTTTCTCACCCTTTTTAAGTTCAACAACTGTTTCGCAAGGGATGAGAATTTCTTCAAAAAAGCTCTCCATGCCCTCATTCTTGATGGTTTCAAGTAAATTTAAACGTACCTTGTTCTCAAAACTTGAATATGTATGTACACCATACCATTTCATGGACATATCTGGACCCTTTTATCCTAGTATCAGACGCAACAACTTGGCCAGAACAAGATCACAAGCACCAAGATAAAATGAAATCAGAACAACAATGACAATGACTACACCAGTCGTTGCGATTGTCTCTTTGCGTGTTGGCCATGTGACCTTTTCAAGCTCAAGTTTTACTGATTCAAAAAAAGCGGTGACTTTTTGCACACTTAACTCCTGGCAGTTTATCGATAGACTACCTGCGTTTTCGAAAGCTGTTTAATGGTTTTCAAAGGAGAAAACCGTTGATTGTGGCAGGCCAGGAGGGATTCGAACCCCCAACATCCGGTTTTGGAGACCGGCGCTCTACCAGTTAGAGCTACTGGCCTGTGCGTGCAACAATCGATTAAAACTACTTTGTTTCCTTATGGGGAGTGTGCTTGCGACAGAAACGGCAAAACTTGTTAAATTCAAGTTTACCCGGAGTCGTTTTTTTGTTTTTAGTTGTCGTGTAGTTTCTTTGTTTGCACTCTGTGCATCCAAGTGTGATGATGTCTCTCATAAATGTGCTTCCTTTTGTATGAAATCAGTAGGCACTGACTGAGGCCGTGCCCACATTCGTCCATCTAATGTCATTTCTATTCAATAATTGAAGCTACAACGCCGGCCCCGACGGTACGGCCGCCTTCGCGAATTGCGAAGCGGAGGCCATCGTCCATGGCGATCGGGGTGATCAGTTTGATGGTCATGGCAACGTTGTCGCCCGGCATAACCATTTCAATCCCGGCAGGAAGTTCTGCAACACCAGTAACGTCTGTTGTACGGAAGTAGAACTGGGGACGGTAGCCGTTAAAGAACGGGGTATGGCGCCCACCCTCTTCTTTGGTGAGGATGTATGCCTCTGCTTTGAACTTGGTGTGCGGAGTGATTGAGCCGGGCTTGGCAAGTACCTGGCCGCGCTCGATGTCTTCACGCTTTACACCGCGCAGCAGCGCGCCGATGTTGTCCCCTGCACGACCTTCGTCAAGCAGTTTGCGGAACATTTCGACACCGGTTACGGTCGTTTTGATGGTGTTCTTGATACCGACGACTTCAACTTCTTCGCCGACCTTTACAATGCCGCGCTCAACGCGACCGGTGGCTACGGTACCGCGACCGGAGATGGAAAATACATCTTCAACCGGCATCAGGAATGGACGATCGATTGCGCGCTCGGGATCCGGGATGTAGGAGTCAACAGCATCCATAAGACGACCGATGGATTCTTCACCAAGTTCGCTCTTCTCGCCTTCGAGGGCTTTCAGGGCAGAGCCTTTGATGATTGGAATATCGTCGCCGGGGAAATCATAGCTGGAGAGAAGCTCGCGTACTTCAAGCTCTACAAGCTCAAGCAGTTCTTCGTCCTCAACCATGTCAGCCTTGTTGAGGAAGACTACCATATAAGGTACGCCTACCTGACGGGCGAGCAGGATGTGCTCACGGGTCTGCGGCATCGGGCCGTCAGCTGCGGATACAACCAGGATTGCGCCGTCCATCTGGGCAGCACCGGTGATCATGTTCTTGACGTAGTCGGCATGGCCGGGGCAGTCAACATGAGCGTAGTGGCGTTTGTCTGTTTCGTATTCAACATGGGCGGTTGCAATTGTGATACCGCGCTCACGCTCTTCAGGGGCGTTGTCGATCTGGTCGAATGCCTTGTACTCAGCCTGGCCTTTGCCGGCCAGAACTTTCGTGATGGCGGCGGTCAGCGTGGTTTTGCCGTGGTCGACGTGACCGATTGTGCCGATGTTAACGTGAGTTTTATTACGTTCGAA
>JBAQPK010000285.1:0-1912 GCA_049305715.1 Desulfuromonadaceae bacterium
AGTGAAAAGAGCATTGAAAGCTTGAATACCACGCCACGAGACTTGTGCAAACCGAAGCGGCTTCGCGGCGCTGTAGAAGGTGGATTCCGCGCGGCTTCACACTCCCTTGAAAGCCCTGTAAAAACAAGTGCCAGAATGCCGCCGATGATCGCATAGCCAAGCAGAATAACCCGGCAGGAATCAAGCGGGCTCATACCCCGACCCTGCAGCAGTGTGGCCAGGTATCCTCCGGCAAGGGCGCCGAATGCCGTGGAAAGCGAGCCGATCAGCCCATACCAGGCAAACATTCCGGTTCGCTGTTCTTTGGAAACAAGCTGGGAAAGCATCGCCTGTTCAACGGGAAGAAACGGCCCTATTTCGTTGCCGCTCGGACTGATTACCCCGATGATCGCAGCGATAATGAGAAGCAGGGGATTGCTCGTCAGGATGAAGACGACACCGGCCACCATCATCAGAACAGCACCGATAACCAGGGTTTTCTTGCGTCCGAATCGGTCTGCCGTTGTGGTAAGCAACAGCGATATTCCCGCATCACCGACAAGCGTCAACGAGAACAGTACCCCCATGAGAAATTCGTCCAGACCCGATTCTGCCAGATAAAGGGCAAGTACAATAGAGAGAAAACCATACCCGAACAGCCTGAGTGTGCGGGTGGCAAAAAGCAGTACACATGTTCCGATCAACACCAAACATGGTTCCTCAGCCCCCGGAGATCAGCTTCAGCGTCAAATTTTGCGTCATAAAAAAGAAAAGGGCCAGACATTTCTGTCTAACCCTTTGATTTTATGGTGCGCCTGGAGCGATTCGAACGCCCGACCTACGGATTCGTAGTCCGTTGCTCTATCCAGCTGAGCTACAAGCGCATTGGAATAGGCTTTATAGCGCACAATTCAAACCATTTCAACCTTTTTTTGCTCGTTACTCTAACTTTCCTGATTTTCTCCTACCCTATTGGGGCGTTTTCGGATATCCTGACATGTCGGAATCTGTCATATATTTAATCTTGAAGGCCTATTTATGGAACATTTCATCATGGAGATCAGCGAAGCGGACATCAAACGGGAACGGGAGAAGTCGAGGGAGCTACGCAAGAGCCGCTGGTGGCAAAATCGCCTGGCCCTGGGCCTGTGCCACTATTGTGGCGAACATTACCCGCCGGAAGAACTGACCATGGATCATCTGGTCCCCGTATCGCGCGGCGGCAAGGCATCCCGCAACAATGTAGTTCCGGCCTGCAAGGAGTGCAACAGCCGCAAAAAATATCTGCTCCCCATTGAGTGGGAAGAATTCATCAACAAACATGAGTGTCCAGCACCGGAGCCGACGGGTGAGTGAATTGAAAAGCCGCTATAAAGTCGTCATCTATGACTGTGATGGCGTAATCCTTGATTCAATCGAATCGAACTATGTATTCTACAACCGCGTCATGGGCTTTCTGGGAAGGCCCGAAATCGACCGGGATAACAGTGAAGCCAGGCAAGTGCTCCACACCTATTCGTTTCATGCCGTGATGGAATATTTTTTCACCGGGGATCCAGAGCGGGAAGATGCTCTCAGGTTTGCCAAAACCATTCACTACCGCGACCTGATGCCCTATATGCGGATTGAAGACGGCTTTGTCAACACCCTTGACCGGCTGAAAGGGCACACGTCCCTGGCGATTTGTACCAATCGGGCGACGTCGATGGATATGATTATTGATGATTTCGGACTGACCGGCTATTTTGAATACGTCATGACGGCGTCACAGGTCACTCACCCGAAACCCCACCCGGAGCCGCTCCTGAAAGTGCTTGATTACTTCAAGGTCAGGCCGGAAGAAGCTCTCTTTATCGGTGACGGCGAGGTAGACATGCAGGCTGCCAACAGCGCCGGCGTGCCGTTCATCTCCTACAAATCCGATCTGCCGGCC
>JBAQPK010000286.1:0-2768 GCA_049305715.1 Desulfuromonadaceae bacterium
ACCGTCGAACCGTCCTCATACTCGATGAGCATGCGGCTGTAGCTGAACATCCCCCGGTCCATGCCGCAGTGACGGCATGACGGCGATTGCAGGACATCCGGTGGCTGGGCTGCAAGGACGGCCGTCGGGGTCAACAGACAAAATCCCAAAAAAAGCAGTAATAAAATACGCATTTCGTTCTCCTTTGTAGGTGGTGTTGTGAATCAGGTTGCGCAAGGGTTGCCGACAGAGTATCTGCCCAAACCAGCATACATTTATATAAATATAGCGCGCAATAGAACAAAGTCAAATCATGCCGTCTACAATCACATCCGAGCTCTGCCTGTCCGCCTAAAAACCGGCGCTGGAACAGAATCGGCACCTTCCAGGAAATAGTACCAGTTTGCCCGGAGTGTGGAGGGTGGTAGATGTCTGTTTATGCTGTCGGATGATCAGCATGAAGCTCGTAGGAATTTAAGATGGATGAGTTGCTATTTTGTCTTATGGGGATGAATAACGGGTGGGCAGGTTCATAAGGATGCTTCGCGCTGCTTGGATAATTTCGCTCGCGCGGATGGCGAAGGGATAAAACGGCATGGAAGCCATCTTCCACGCGGCCAAAGATCGTAGTCCGGGGATCGGGCCGCATTATCCCTTTTACAACAACTGGTTCTCGATGACAAAGCGGGTAAGCTCCGCATTGTTCTCCATGTTCAGCTTGCTGAGAATGTGGGAACGGTAGGTGCTGATTGTTTTGACGCTCAGGGCAAGCTCCAGTGCGATCTTACCGACCGTCTTGCCGGAGGCGATCATGCTCATCACCTGGTATTCCCGGTTGGAGAGACTATGGAGGATATCCTGATGTTTGGGTTCGCTGAGACCGTTGACGAGCGACTCCGCCAGGGCGGAACTTACATATTTTTTTCCCAGCGATATTTTATGCAATGCATCGAGGAGATCTTCGGAGGGGCACCCCTTGGTCAGGTAGCCGGATGCTCCCGATTTGTAGGCGCGAAGCGCATACTGCTCCTCGGGATGCATGCTCAGGACGAGGACCGGCAGCTTCGGTTTGATATTTTTCAACTCCACCAGTACATCAAGTCCATTCCTGCCTGGCATGGAAATATCGAGAATCGCAATATCGTAATCGTTTTTCTGTATCTTGCTCAGCAGTTCCTGGCCGTTGGCCGCTTCGTCAACGACGGCCATATTGACGGTCATGCCAATAACCTGCTTGAGCCCTTCCCGGTAAATGGCGTGGTCATCCGCTATAAGTATTCTGGTGGGCATGTCAATTACTCCTTCCTGCTAATGGTATTCGTGCAAGCAGAACGGTTCCAAACCGCGGGGAGCCGCATATTTTCAGCTTCCCCCCCAACGCTTCGGCCCGGCCTCGCATCCCTGCGAGTCCAAGGGAGAGAAGATCATTCTTCTCCTTTTCGGAAATACCCCGCCCATCGTCGCGCACCGACAGGGTCAGTCCCCCGTTCCTCTCAACCAGGCTCACCTGAACACGGGTGGCGCCGGAGTGGCGAATTGCATTGGTCATCGCATCCTGAAATATCCGGAAAACAGCTGTTGATACACTGCGTTCCACCTTCTTCTCCGTGAGGAGCAAGATGGTTTTACAGGGAATCCCGCTGCTCTTCCGATACTCCTCTGCCTGCCACACTATGGCATCGGCAAGCCCCAACAGATCGAGCATTACCGGGCGCAGATCCGACGAAATCCGTTGCACGGTCATGATCGATGAAGTGATCAGCTGCTCCATCACCCTTGTCCTGGCAACAAGCAGCTCGTGGTCGTGGTATTCCAGCGCCATGAGCGACACGTTCAGTTGGAGGGCCGCCAGCATCTGTCCCAGATCTTCGTGAATTTCCCGGGAAACTGTCGTCCGTTCCTCCTCACGGAGGGTCATCAGGTGTGCCGAGAGCTCCCGCTGCTGTCTCAACGAATTTTTCAGTTTATCTTCCCAATCTTTATGCCGTACGTTTTCCTGTGAAAGCTCCCGGCTCGCACGGGACAACTCTTCGGACAGTTTCCGCACCTGCACCTTCGGATCATCCATCGACGCATGCCTGCCCCCTCCCGTGCGGGACCTCATGACAGATGACCGGCGTGAAACGTTACTGTCATCTCCTGATTCCAACTGTTGACCTCGCAAGCCCGCCGGGACAACTCCCCGACGTGTAAGTATACCGTACAGATACCCGTTTGTCCCGTCCCGACATTAAATTTTATTACCGGTCGTTTCCATTGCCAATGCAGATAACCGGTGGCGGGCCGAAAATGTTCATCAAAATCATAGCAGGCTGTTGCCAACGTGAATATGAGCAGGTGTCCGTATTTGCAATAGGGTAATTGGCCATGGTCTGATAGGAGGCACACCTGTTTTAGATAAGAGTTTATCCTATGCAATTTATACTCGGGCATTCAGCCGATTACCTATCAGTTATAGGTCAAACCGCGTATCCGCAACTACATAACTCTTATGTGGCCATACCTGAAACACGTATCTCAAATACAGACATTCACGGAATATCCTCTGTTCCGTCGTCAGGTATAGTTGCTATCAGGTAAAAACCCCGTTTTAGTTGCTGAATCTCTGCCTGTCAGTTCTACACCTGAATGGATGTCCATCGGAAGATTATCAAGGAGCCCGCATATGAACTTCATACTACCATGTGTCGCTTCATTCATACTGACCGTCATTGTCACACCGCTGGTTATCCACTGTGCGAAAGCGTGCAACTGCCTGGATGTACCGGGTGGGCGGCGGTGGCATAAGG
>JBAQPK010000287.1:0-10826 GCA_049305715.1 Desulfuromonadaceae bacterium
ACTTTGTGCGCGGCGGTATCACCCTGACCGAGCGGGGCGCGGCGGTTGATGAAAAGGTTCGCCGTCATCTTGCGGTTCTGGTCGGAATTTTTGCCTGCGTGATCGCTGCCGGTTTCTATCTGGACAGCTTCAGGCTTCTGTATGCCAATAACGGCGCTTTTTACGGCGCAGGGTATGTGGATGTCAACTCCCGGCTGCTGACCTACCGGATCCTGACGTTTTTGACCCCGCTGGCGGGGATCATGCTGGCGGTCGGGATATGGAAAGGCGCATGGCGCATGGCGCTGCTGGCGCCGGCCGTCGTGGTCGTACTGTACGTAATCGGCATCCGGGTCTATCCGGGAGTACTGCAGAAGTTCAAGGTTGCCCCCAATGAACTGGCACTTGAAACACCCTATATCGAGAATAACCTCAAATTCACCCGTTTCGGCTACGATCTCGACAAGATTGAAACGGTGCCGTTCGATGTCGACACGAAGCTTTCCGCTGTCGATATCGCCAGCAATGATGCCACGATCAAGAACATCCGTCTCTGGGATCATGCGCCGCTGCTCAAGACCTACAGTCAGCTCCAGCAGATCAGGACCTATTACAAGTTTTTCGACGTGGACAATGACCGCTATATGGTGAACGGCCGGTATTCCCAAGTCATGCTGTCGCCTCGTGAGCTTTCCTACGCCGATCTCCCCAGCAAGAACTGGATTAACGAGCGCCTCATATTTACCCATGGCAACGGCATCACCTTCGGTCCGGTCAGCCGGATCAGCAAGGAAGGCCTGCCGGAGTTTTTTGTCAAGGATATCCCGGCCGTCAGTCTGGCCGACATCAAGGTGACCCGGCCCGAGATCTATTTCGGGGAGATGTCCAACGACTATGTGGTCGTCAAGACCAAGGTTCCGGAGTTCAGCTATCCGACCGCCACCGGCGATATCAATACGACCTACGCCGGAAAAGGGGGGGTGCCGATCGATTCACTGCTCAAAAAAGTGCTGTTCGCCGCCTTGTTTAAAACAGAAAAAATCCTGCTTTCGTCGGATATAACCGCCGAGAGCCGCATCATCTACTACCGCAACATCAACGAGCGGATCAGGGCGATCGCACCGTTCCTCCGTTTCGACGGCGATCCCTACATGGTGGTGGACGAGAAGGGGGGGCTCAAATGGTTGGTCGATGCCTACACCTATTCGGATCGTCTTCCCTATTCGAAGCCGCTCCGGGGAGGGGTCAATTACATGAGAAACTCCGTCAAGGTGGTTGTCGATGCCTATGACGGTTCGGTCAGTTTCTACATCAGCGATCCGAATGATGTTCTCGTACAGGTCTACAGCAGGATATTTCCCGGCTTGTTCAAACCGATGACGGCCATGTCCGACGACCTGCGCAGGCATGTCCGCTATCCGCATCAGTTCCTCCAGGTTCAGGCCTCAATGTTTGCCGCCTACCACATGACCGACCCGAAAGTCTTCTACAACAAGGAGAATCTCTGGGAGATTCCTGCCCTCGGCGAGAAACCGATGGAGCCGTACTACACGATCATGAAACTGCCGGGTGAAAAGGTGGAGGAGTACATCCTGCTCCTGCCGTTTACCCCCTCCAAGCGGGACAATCTGGCCGCTTGGCTGACGGCCCGCTGCGATGGGGAGAATTACGGTAAAATCAAGGCATACACGTTCCCCCGCGACAGGCTGATCTATGGACCGAAACAGATCGACGCCCGCATCAACCAGGATTCCTTCATATCCCAGCAGTTGTCGCTCTGGAACCAGCGCGGTTCGGAGGTTATCCGGGGGAGTCTGCTCGTGATACCGATTGAAAAGTCGCTGCTCTACGTCCAGCCGCTGTTTCTTGCCGCGGACAAAGCCGGTCTCCCCGAGTTGAAGCGGGTGATTGTCGCCTTCGGCGATCAGGTTGTTATGGAGGAAAACCTGGAGCTCGCCCTGCAACGGCTCTTCGGAGCTAAAAAAACTGCCGCTGCCGCCACGGTGACGGCAACAGATTCGAAAGCATCGCCGGCCGCGCTGGCCAAGGAAGCGATGAGCCTTTATGAGAAAGCGATCACCCTGCAGCGCCAGGGGAACTGGTCCGGTTACGGCGAGGAGCTGCGCAAGCTGGAGCAGGTTTTGAAGCGGATGGCACAGTAAGGGGCCAACATACGGCCTCCGGCCGAATAGCTTACAGGAGAAAATCGTGTGAAGAAGCTGATGATAGGACTAATTGCAGCAATGGCATTTGTGTGGGCTGCCCAGGTACAGGCGGCGGGGGTAACCCGGCGTGAATATATCAAGCCGGTTTTTGACAAACAGTGTATATGCAGCCACGGCACTGATTCTTGGGAACAAGGTGAGTTCGGTTCGTGAAACATTTGGTGCTAAGGACTCTGGGACAGGCCAAACGCCTGGTCGTTATAGTGATCGGCTTTACGATCCTGGTGGCCGGGATTGCCATGATCGTACTGCCGGGGCCGGCGATTATCGTTATCCCGATCGGACTGGCGGTGCTGGCAACCGAATTCATCTGGGCCAGGAAGCTTCTTGTTACGGTAAAAGAGCGCATTGAGCGCATGAGGAAAGGGAACGGATGTCAGAACAATCGCTGATGTGGGGCGCCTTCGGGCTGTTAATGGTCGTCATGCTGGCGATCGATCTCGGGATGAACCGCAAGGCTCACATCATTTCATTCCGTCAGGCGCTGGCCTGGAGCATCATCTGGGTTTCGCTGGCGATGGCGTTCAATGTCGGGATTTACGTCTTCCTGGGTAAAACCAAGGCGCTTGAGTTTTTCACCGGATACATCATCGAAAAATCGCTGTCGGTGGATAACCTGTTCGTCTTCATCATGATATTCAGCTATTTCAAGATCCGTGGGGAGCATCAGGCCCGGATCCTGAAGTGGGGCATCATCGGTGCGCTGGTCCTGCGGGCGGTGTTCATTTTTGCCGGCATCGAGCTGCTGACGGCCTTCCACTGGATGTTCTACCTGTTTGGCGCACTGCTGCTCTTTACCGCCTGGAAGATGGCCTTTGGAGCGGAAGAAGAAGTGCACCCGGACAAAAACCTGCTGGTCAGACTGGCCCGCAAGCTGTTTCCCTTCACGAAACGGGTGCGCGGCGACTGGTTCTTTACCCGCCGGAGAGGAATGCTGGTGGCCAGTCCCCTGTTTCTCGCGCTGGTGATGGTGGAGAGCAGCGATGTGCTGTTTGCCATTGACTCGATCCCGGCCATCTTTGCGGTGACCCTTGACCCGTTCATCGTCTTCACCTCCAACATCTTCGCCATCATGGGATTGCGGGCGCTCTATTTCCTTCTGGCCAGCGTCATGGGTATGTTCGTCTACCTGAAGCTGGGGATATCATCTATCCTGGCTTTCGTGGGGGGGAAGATGATCGTATCGGCCATGGGTTTCCATATCCCGATCCAGGTTTCGTTGCTGGTGATCTTTACCTGTCTTGCCATGTCGGTCCTCGCTTCGCTGATTGTCGGGAAAAAACAGGTGAGTAAAGTCTCTTCGGGCAAAAGTGTTTAGATTATGAAAAACCACACAAGGAGGAAACACCCATGAAATGTCCGGTATGCGCAGCAACTGAGCTGCTGATGTCTGATCGCCAGGGAATTGAAATCGACTACTGTCCGCAATGCCGGGGAGTATGGCTGGATCGGGGGGAGCTCGACAAAATCATCGAGCGCTCTGCCGTCGTGCCCGTGCAGCAGCCGGTGGAGGCACAACAGCCGCGCTTCCGTGAAGCGGAATATCCGTCGTCACACACGAAGCATGGTCACGACAATCATCACGGCTACAAGCAACAACACGGCGGTGGTCATTACGGCCAGCATAAGAAGAAATCGCTGCTCAGTGAACTGTTCGACTTTTGATGGTAAAAAACAGGCGAGACTGAATAACAGGAATTTGCATGGAACAAACAATTTTTCTCAGCACCTTCGGATTGATTTTTCTGGCGGAATTGGGTGACAAGACCCAGCTTACCGCCATGGCCCTGGCGCTGCGCTACCCGTGGCAAAAGATCTTTGTGGGGATAGCCGCCGCCTTCGTGGTGCTTAACCTGGCTGCCGTGGTAGTGGGCAAGGTGCTGTTTTTGCTGCTGCCGATCTTTTGGGTGACACTGGTATCGGCGCTGCTTTTTCTCTATTTCGGCTACAGCACGCTGCGTCACGCCTGTGACTGCGAAGACGGCGAGTGCGGGCTGCCGCCCACAGCTGCCACTGCAGCCCGCACCGCTTTCATCATGATCTTCATGGCGGAGTTGGGTGACAAGACCCAGCTGGTGACCGCCAGCCAGGCGGCGCAACATTCCGACAGCCTGATGGGGATGGGCATGGTCTTTCTGTCATCCACCCTGGCGCTGTGGTGCGTGTCGCTGCTGGGGATGTTTGCCGGAAGGCAGCTGGTCCGCTTCATTCCGCTCTGCTGGATTCACCGCACCGCAGGTTTCATGTTTCTGGTGTTTGGTGTCGCGGCGTTATGGAAACTCAGGGGGATGTAGTTGATGAAGTTCCCCCCACCGGCTCTGCCGGTGTGACTGATCAGAAAATCCACAAAAAAGAATAGTATTATAATAGATAGTGTGCTATCTATTGCGAATGAATCTTTCCCGCTCCAAAATTGACCGTAACAATCTCCTCTACCATCTAGGGCTCCTGACACGGCGCTGGCGCCAGGTTCTTGACACTGAATTCCAGTCTGCCGGCCTGACGGATGCAACCTGGCGGCCTCTTCTGCACCTTCACATTCTTGGGAACGGGGTTCGCCAGAAGGATCTGGCCGGATCCATCGGCATCGAGGGACCATCCCTTGTCCGTCTCCTTGACACGCTCATCGCAAAGGGACTTATCCAGCGTTCGGAAGATGCCACTGATCGTCGCGCGAAGTTGCTCTGCCTGACACCTGAAGGGCAATTGGCCGTTGCACGGATCAATGAAACCGTTTCCTCCCTTGAAAACAAACTTCTCAGTCCCTTCAGTGACAGTGAGATTGCCCGGTTCGGACAGTTCGTCCTCTCCCTGGAATCAATTGTGAGTGATGCGAGGAAGCAGATAAAACGGTGAGTCGGCAAAGTCTGTACCGTCTCTTGCGCCGCGAGCGGCCACACGTGGTTCTTGCCGCACGGGGAACCGTTGCCGCCGTTGCCGCCCTGGCAGTGGCAGTCCTGCTGAAACTGGAGTGCCCCTACTGGGCGGCGATGACGGCGCTGATCGTTATCCAGCCGACCCGCGGGCTGCTCCTGGAAAAGAGCTATTACCGCCTGGTCGGCACGGCCGCCGGTTCGGTGGCGGGGATGGTGATGCTCCTCTCCTCCCGGTCGCCGGCCATGCTGACGGTTCTGCTCGCTCTCTGGCTGGCGGCGTGCGTCGGTGCCGGCAACCTGCAGTACGGTCTCCGCTCCTATGGCGCCATGGTGGCCGGCTGCACCAGCGCCGTCATCGCAATGGCCGGCTACAATAATCCGCCGCACCTGCACGATCTGGTTTTCGGCAGAATCGCCTGCATCGTCATCGGGATTGTCGTCTCAACGACGGTTACCCTGTTTTTTACCCATCGCCGCTCGAAACGCGAGCTGCTGGACCGCCTGCGCACGGTTGCCATGGCGAATATCGAGTGGGTGGCGCTACTCGTGCGTGGAGGGGATGAAAAGGAGCTGACTGCGCTGCGGCAGGATATCCTTGTGGAACTTGCGGATATCGAAGGCACCCTGGATGCAGCCTGGGCAGGCTCTCTTGACCTCAAGCGCAGAAAGCGCCATGTCAGGGGTCTGATCGTCTCGCTGCTTTCTCTGTTGGAAGCCGGCAAACTGGCCGGAGATCATC
Source organism: Desulfuromonadaceae bacterium (assembly GCA_049305715.1). GTDB lineage: Bacteria > Desulfobacterota > Desulfuromonadia > Geobacterales > Pseudopelobacteraceae > JACRCG01. The sequence continues at coordinate 5,820 of JBAQPK010000287.1, forward strand.
TGACCCGGCAGGGTTCCCGTCACGACTTCTGGCGAGAGCCGCTGGCCCGGCATCTGGAGGATGTTGCAGGGCATCTGGCTGGACATGGATCAACCAGACCCGATGCCGCCGGGATGGCATCGGTTCTGGCTGAGGCAGGAGCACGCGCCCCGCTGTTGGGTGAGACGCTGGGTGAGCTGATCGATGCACTGCAACTCGTCATGGACGAATGGGACACGACGACGCCGAATATCGAAAGGCCGGCTCACGACACGTTCATACGCCACTGCGACTGGCGGGAGGCCGGTCGGGCGGCTCTGCGTGCCGCGGCAGCCATATCCGCAGTCGGTGCTGTCTGGCACTTCACCGGATGGGAGGGAGGTCCGCTCATGATGATGGCAACGTCAATCATGGTCAGCATTTTCTCTACCCACGATCGCCCGTCTGTCATGCTTTCCCATATCTTCTGCGGAGCCTCCCTCGGCGTTGCGGCTGCTTTCCTCTGCCGGCTGCTCCTGCTGCCGGGAACCAGCGATCCGCTCATCCAGGCGGCCATCAGCATTCCCTTTCTCATGGCCGGTATCATGGCGCTGTCTCATCGTCGCACGGCTCTGGGGGCAATGGATTTCATGCTCTTTTTCCTGTTTGTCATGCAGCCGGGGCTGCCTGCCGTCCCTCCGCCTCCCAGCTTTGTGGCGGGCGGGTTCGCGTGCCTCGGAGGGATCGCCGTTGCTATCCTGGCCTTCCGCTTCCTGCTGCCGATCGATCCCGCCAGACGCCTGCGCTCACTCCTGATCGCCATCGTCCACGATCTGGGCACTATGGCTGCCGCAGATTCACTTCTGCTGGTGGAGAAGTGCCGGGCCCGGACGCATCACCGGGTCCTGCGTCTGCTCGTCAATGCCGGAAAGCTGGATCACGATCTCAGTGCCATCGTTGAAGGGGGGCTGGCGGCCCTGGCAATCGGCAGGTGTCTGCAGCGGCTGAGGATAAAAGCGGAGGACGAGGGAATTACCCCTGTGGCTTCCGAGGCCATTCGCGGCATGGCGATCACACTATCCAGGGCGGCCCAAAAACCGGAAGAAATTCTGTCAGTGTTGACGGCCGCTTCCATAAAACTCACCGCTGCCGTGGATGCGCACCCGGAAAATGGCGACGCATCGGTTCAGCACGCGTTATCAACGTTGGATGATGCACAGTTCAGTCCGTCAAATATGTTGTTTGTTGGGAGGCAAGGGAGTCAGTGCCATATTTGAGATTCAAAGGGTTCGACGAAGAGTTCTTACGGCAGCAATTGCCGCTGCTTGTCGAGGAGTTTGCCCGTACAGCCGCCGTTCCGCGGGAAATCGTAAAAGTAGAGCTGCTCAGAATCACGCGGATAACGCCTACGCCTCGTTCGCTTGAAATATACATGTTTCCGCGAACGCAGGAAAAACATGACGCCATCGCCGCAACTCTTCATGCCATGCTCAGCAGTCACGGTTACCGGGATGTCCACATCTTCTTCGTGCTGCTCGCTCCCTCCCTGTACTACAAGGAAGGAATGCCGTTACAGAACATCAGCTGGCTTTCAGTCAGTTCCTGATCCGGAATATGCAAACCATGAAATCACGCACAAACCCGGCAGGCCGCCTGCTCATGACCGCCTGCATCATCAGCTTCGCCTGCTTCCTGGGCTCCTATATGCGGATTCCGATCGTCCCGCTGTTCGCGGCGTCGCTCGGCGCCGACACGGTGCAGGTGGGGATGATCAACGGCGCCTTCATGCTGATGGCGGGCGGGCTCTCGATCCCGTCGGGCCTGGTCTCTGACCGGCTCGGGCGGCGGTTGCCGCTGCTGGGGGGGATGATCCTGCTCGCCGGTTCATCGTTTCTGCTCTACTGGAGCCGCAGCCCTCTGCAGATGGCCGTCATCTATCTGCTGTTTGGTGTGGGACTTTCAGCCTTTTCACCGACCCTCATGTCGTATGTGGCTGATGTCACGCCTCCCGAGATGCTGGGGCGGGCCTACGGCTGGTACACCATGGCCCTGTACGGCGGCATGACCCTCGGACCGGCCGTCGGCGGTTTTCTCGGCACGGCGCTCGGGCTGCGGCCGGTATTCCTCGTGTCCGGGGGACTGATCTTCATAATGTTTTTCGTAGCGCTCTTCCTCCTCCCGGCGCACCCGACTCACCACCGTGGGGACGGCGCCTCACCCGCCATCATGCCTGTCTTGAAGAGTCTTATGGGCAATCGCCCGCTCGTGGCCTGTCTTGTCGCCACACTCGGCGGCTGTTTCGGCTTCGGAATGTTTGTCACCTTCATGCCGCTCTACATCCGGAGCCAGGGTATGAGTACGGGGGCGGTGGGGTTCGTGTTTGCGACCCAGGCCCTGGCCAATGCTCTTTCGCGTCTGCCCGCAGGTAGGCTCTACGACCGGGTGGAGGACCGTACTACCCTCGTGACCGGAGGACTGGCTGTTTTTGCCCTGGCACTGGCCGCCTTCGGGCTCTGCCAATCGGTGGTGTCGCTGATGGCCGCCGCCGCGGTAATGGGGGTCAGCATGGGAGTTGCCTTCACGGTTATCTGCGCCCTGATTGCCGATGTTGTACCGCGGGAAATGCGAGGGCTCGCCATGGGATGCTACAACACCAGCATCTATGCCGGCATGATGCTCTGCTCGGTCGGCATGGGGATGGTCATCAAGGGGGAGGGCTTCCGGGCCGGCTTCTTCCTGAGCGGTGCAGTGGCGGTGATTGTGCTCTTCATATTCAGATTCCTGTTTCGTCGTAAACTTCATACTGGCTGCAGCATATAAAAAATCTTGAAAGGGGTACATATGAATCTCAATGGTAAAACCATATTGGTGACCGGCGCTAACGGGGGAGTCGGCGGAGCGTTGGTCAAGGCACTGCTGGACAAAGGCGCCGCGAAGATCTATGCCGCCGCGCGGAGCACCGCAGCAGTCAAGGAATTGACACGATTCAATGCCGAAAGAATCGTCGCACTCCGTCTGGATATTACCTCTGCAGCCAGTGTGGCAACGGCTGCGGAACAATGCGTGGATGTCAACCTGCTGATCAATAATGCCGGCATCAATCGTTGTGTGTCGCTCATGGGTTTCGCCGGGATGGAGGCCGCCCGCGAGGAGATGGAAGTCAACTTCTTTGGCACCCTGGCCATGTGCCGGGCATTCACCCCTATCCTGGAAGCCAATGGCAGCGGGACAATCGTGAACGTCTGTTCGATCATCGGATTGGTCAATCTACCGGTCAACGGAACCTATTGCGCATCAAAGGCAGCCGGACACTCCCTGCTGCAAGGAGTGCGGGCCGAGTTGGCTCCGCGCGGCATCAGGGTTGTCGGAGTTTACCCCGGTCCGGTGGATACGAAAATGACGGCAGGACAGGAGATGCCCAAGGCAACTTCGGATCAGGTTGCCGCGGCAATTCTGGCGGGACTGGAACAAGGTGCTGAGGATATTTTCCCCGATCCCATGTCCCAAGGTGTCTTTGAACAGTTGGGAAAAAACGCCAAGCAGGTAGAAAAGGAGTTTGCGGCAATGATCCCGGCCTGAGCGGTCACTGTCATACGAAAGAGCCACCATGCTTATGAAACATTGAGCAGGACAAAAAAAGATAGAGGAGTAAACATGTTGTCTTCAAGCCGCAGATCAACCTGGCGAAGAACGGCACCATGAAAATTGACAATTGGGATCTGTAGCACTTCAGCGGCACAGGCGCAACGGCGCGGTGTTACAGAAATCTACCGATAAGAACCGTAGACATTATGAAAATTCTTACAATCACGTGCTGGAGCCATAAAATAAAATACCACCTGTTTTCCCGGGATGGACGGGCAATGCTTGCTTCGGGGATAATTGAACGGGTAGGACTCGGTGGTTCTTTTATCCGCCAGACTGTTCCCGGCCGGGAACCATTCCGTTTAGAGACGGACACCAGCGATCACCAAAGCGCCGTAGCCCTTATCATCGCTGCCCTGTCGGACCCCCGGCATGGAGTCATTGCAAGCGCTTTGGATATTTCAGCAGTTGGTCACCGGGTAGCCCACGGCGGCAAGGAATTCCGCCACTCGGTGCAGATTGACGGCCAGGTCCTCACCTCAATCCGAAAGCTTCAACATATGGCGCCCCTGCACTTGGCTCCCAACATTTCAGGCATCGAAGCGGCAATGATACTGCTGCCAGCTGTTCCCCATGTGGCAATTTTTGATACCGCCTTCCACGGATCCATGCCCGAGTGTGCCTACCTCTATCCACTTCCCTATGAATGGTACGAAAATTACGATGTTCGCCGCTACGGTTTCCACGGTCCATCGCACCTCTACCTTTCGCGGCGGGCCGCTGTCCTTCTCGGAAAACCGGTTGAGGCCTGCAACCTGATCACTATTCATCTCGACCGGGGGGTGTCGCTCTGTGCCATCAGGAACGGCCGCTCCGTGGATACCAGCATGGGTATGACACCGCTTGAGGGAGTCGTCATGGAGACGCGCTGCGGTGACATTGACCCCGGTATTCATGCCTATATGATGAAGGTTCTGAATCTTTCGACAAAGGAACTTGAACAGGTCCTCAACAATAAAAGCGGTATTTTCGGTATTACCGGGCAGCGCCTGGAGCGGCAGCATTTTGTGGAGTCAGCTTTAAATGGGGACTCCCGGTGCGCATTGGCCCTTGAAATCGAAACCTACCGTCTCAGAAAATACATCGGGTCATACCTGGCGGTTATCGGGCCTTTGGATGCAATCGTTTTTACCGCGGGCGCGGGAGCGCCGGAATGGCCTGTGAGGGAAATGGCGCTGAATGGACTTGAATGCTTCGGGATTCGGCTTGATGAGGCCAGGAATCGCGCTGTCCGGCCGGAACAGGAAGAGGTGGAAATTACCGGTGAAGAATCGCTGATCAGAGTCTTCGTCATCCCGACAAATGAAGAGCTTGTCATTGCCGAGGATGTCGCAGCCATTCGCTCCGGAGTCTACCGCGACGATCTGCATTACGAGTATTCTTTTGCAGACGGCGCCTTTGTCC
>JBAQPK010000288.1:0-1763 GCA_049305715.1 Desulfuromonadaceae bacterium
ACCCTGACCCGAATGCTTGCCGAGTCCGGTATCTCCGGCATTGTCATTATTGATACGCGACCGGATCTTAACATTCTGACCCAGAATGCCCTGTATGCCGCCGACCGGGTGTTGATTCCGGTCAAGGATCTACCCAGCCTTGAAAACTGCAAGAACATCTTTGCACTGTTCGACCAGCGTGGAATCGACAAAAAATCATTGGCGTTGATACCCTGCCTGATCGATGAACGTATCAAGTTCGAGGGGATCTTCAAGGATCAGAAAACGCTCCTGCGGGCAATTGCAGTCAATCGCGGTTACCGGTGCCTTGACATGTATATTTCAAAAAGTCCGAAAGTCGAAAGCCTGAATACAAATCCCGAAGGTAAAATTTATCCTATTCTGACCCATGCCCGCGGAACCGAAGTTCATGGCCAGTTCATGGGAATTGCCCGAGACATACTGAGGACCGTCGATGTGACCAAAGAGACCAGAGCGTATCTCTATCACACATGGCTGCTCGAAAAGGAAGCTCACAAAAAGGAATCCTATCTGGCGCGCCTGGAGGGTCTCGCGGAGCGCTGCCTCATCTGCGGCTCCCTTCTTTCCGAGACCCCCGATGACCGCGGTTTCTATTTTGAAACGTCCGATCGATCCGCCCGCGGTTTCCTGCATGGTGATTGCGTCAGCAGCATGTTCTGTTCCACGCTCTATGGCCTGCATGATAACGATCCGACATTCGATGCGGCCCGGGCCCTTGTAGCCGACAAGCTTACAAGAGCCGTATCATTGCTGTTTCCACGAATCAGCCCGGAAGAAAGTCTGCTCGATTATCGCCAGTTCAGCATGGCCGGAGAACAGCTGCTTCAGAAGAGCGTGGACATGCCGGGATTTGACGCCGGAGAATTCAATGGTCTGCACGATAGATTATATCTGCTGTTAAACGAGGCTTTGGCGGGATTTGAAGGTGCATTGCGCAAAGAGAGCTGGCTGTCGGTATATCCGGTGGATCCCGGCAATCCCGAGTACGTTCTGCATGAAGATTCGTACAAAACAATCCACAGGTTGCAGACTCACTTTGCTGAGGCGATCAAACTATCTAATTGACGAGCTGTGACGCCGTGACCAGACACACTCCCCTGCCGGCAAGTTCGGGCAGTGCCGCTGCAAGGGTTGCAATCGTTTCCGGATGCGGGTGACAGATCGCTATTGCTGAACCGTTTTTTATGGCCAGCCTGACCGCCTGATTGAGCTGACCAAGTATGTAGCTGCGCTTCTGCTCGTTATCAAGAAATACATTCCTCCGTGCGGACCTGACGCCCAGTCGCCGGGCCACCCTCAATCCCGCGCTCTCCGGCGTCGTTACGCTATCTATAAAAAACAGGTCGTTTTTTTTCAGGATTTGAAGCACCGTTGCCATCTTTTCCTCCTGTTCGGTAAATTCCGACCCCATGTGGTTATTGACTCCAACCGCTCCGGGAAACTTTTTTACAAACCCGGACACCCGCTCCTGCAGCTCGCCGACATCCATGGACACAAGAAGTCCATTAGCTTCAAGACGGCGTTCCGGCCACCCTTTAGACTGCATCGGAATATGGATCATAGTTTCAATCTTATTTGAGATCGCATACTCCGCCACCTCTTTGTCGACGCGAAGACTGGGGATTATTGCAAACGTAAGCGGAACTTTGATTGCGGCCAGCGAGCGGGCCTCTGACAAGCTTCCCCCCATATCGTCTATAATAATCGCCAATCGTCCGGATGCACTGTTCACCAACCCGGAC
>JBAQPK010000289.1:0-2406 GCA_049305715.1 Desulfuromonadaceae bacterium
CAACGGCACCAACCACCTGGACGTCCTGCGCATGTTCGAAGCCGACCCCGACACCGACGCCGTCATCATGATCGGCGAGATCGGCGGCACCTCCGAGGAAGAAGGGGCCTACTTTGTCCGTGATCACATGACCAAACCGGTAGCCGGCTACATCGCCGGCGTCACCGCCCCCCCCGGCAAGCGCATGGGCCATGCCGGCGCCATCATCTCCGGCGGCAAGGGCACAGCCACGGAAAAGGTGGCCATACTCGAGGAATGCGGCATCAGCGTGGCGGCCAGCCCGGCCGAGATGGCCCAGGCGCTGCTGAGGATCTACAAACCGTAAATATTACGGAAGGAATTAGACTATGCTTGCCAAAGTCTTTACAAGCCGTTTATTCATTCCTTTCATAAGTATCGTTTATGTTTTGTTGCTGTTTGGGCTGAAATTTCTCATCCTTGAAAGCAACGACATTAACATGAACTATATACTTTTATTGTATGCGGTTGCCCTTGTCTTAGTTTATTGCGTGTTTGGTATTAGATGAAAGGAAACCGTGCAGGAAAATTACGGCATCAGCGTGGCGGACAAATCTGGTAAAGATGGCCCAAGCGCTGTTGAGGATTTCACACAATGACTAACAGTTATCAATTAGTAAATTGATTAACTAACAGAAAGGAATAGTAACGTGGAAACAGTTAATTACGAAAATATATGTAGAGAGAAGGCAGAAAAACTCCAACAAAATGTTGCTCATGCCGTTGTACACGGAGCCGCAGGCGTGTGTCCGATGTGCGGACACGCCGGAATATATGACCTCAAAGATATCGGACTAACGGCATCTTCAATCTTCTATAGTGTAAGTCAGAAACATTGGCGCTGCATGCTATGTGATATTCACTCAACAGGCTACTAAGGAGCCAAAGTGATGAGTGGAAAATATATGAAGTGCCCAACATGCGCAAACGGCACACAGGTGGAAGTAAATTTTAAATCTGATGGTTTCTCGGCAACTATATTTGAATGTGGTCATTGCGGAACTGTCTGGACGTTTAAGAGTTTGATTTGAAAAACCGGTCATGTTGAATGCAAATCATTGGAAATTACAACGCCTTATCTTTGGACTGTTTTCGATCGGTTTGAAGTTTTTCACTCTTGAATGGAGCGATGGCGGATATGAATGTTTTATTTGTATTGATAACTAGTTAACTAGCTGTATTGATGTGATTAATTGATATTTTGATGACGTGGAAGCTTTGCTTGAAAGGCGTAGCGGCCAGTCCGGCCGAAATGGCCCAGGCGCTGCTGAGGATCTACAAACCCTAGATGTCGAATTAACAGAAACGGGAAAAACTGTCATGGGAAAATACAAGGAAAGCCCGAAGTATAACGTCCTCTCCATACGGATTACCGACGACGAGAAGGCAGTTATAGACGAGATGATACGGGATACCCGGAAGAGTGTTTCCATGCTCATGCGGGAAGCGATGCTCCAGTATACCTTGCCAGTTGACGGTGCCGCCAACCGGTAATAGTAATCTTAATTGCAGGCGCTGGACGAGCACATATTGCCATGTGTGCTCCTTTCGTAGCCGGGGGGATCATTCCTCCCGGCTATTTATAAACAGAACATGACTGCGTCGCAACGTACCGCTTGAAGAGCAGGCTGAAAGTACGTTACATCTGAAAAGCAGGGAGTAGTTCATATGCTTGTCATATCATGCATCAAGCAGGTGCCGGACACCACCCAGGTCAAGATCGACCCGGTAACCAACACCCTGATCCGGGATGGGATCCCCTTTATCATTAACCCCTACGACTCTCATGCCCTGGAAGAGAGCCTGAGGATTAAGGAGCGCTACGGCATGCGTGCCGTCGCCCTGTCCATGGGCCCTCCCAACACCGTGGCCACCCTGCGCAAGGCATGCGCCATAGGGGTCGACGAGGCCATCCTGCTCTCCGATCGCTGCTTCGGCGGAGCCGACACCCTGGCCACCAGCAAGGTGCTGTCGGCAGCCATCGAACGCCTCGACAAACAGGAGAAGGTCGGTATCGTCTTCTGCGGCAAGCAGACCATCGACGGAGACACCGCCCAGGTCGGCCCCGGCATCGCCTCCCGCCTGGGCTTCAGCCAGCTGACCCTGGTCGACCGGATCGAATCCATCGACTTCCTGCGCAAGACCATCAAGGTACGGCGCAAGCTGGAAGGGCGTCACGAGATCGTCGAAGCCCCGCTGCCGGTCATGATCACGGTCGTCAGGGAGCTCAACCGTCCCCGTTACCCGATCGTACCCATGCGCATCGAGTCCCAGGATATGGAGATCAAGGTCTGGGACAACTCGGTCCTTAATCTGGACGTGGAAAGCGTCGGCCTCAAAGGCTCACCCACCTGGGTCAGCAAGATCTTTTCCCCGGAGCGGGACCAG
>JBAQPK010000290.1:0-14445 GCA_049305715.1 Desulfuromonadaceae bacterium
GGGTGATGCTGTATACAGTTTGAACACGTTACGAGAGGACATACATGGGAAACCAGGACATCTGTCCATTCTATGGCAAAAACGATGATTACTGCGATGTCGGTTGTGAGTACATATCACCTCATGATGTCAACATGATCATTCGATACTGCAGCGGGCGACATGCCCAGTGCACCAAATACATGGAGCTTGCCGATCGTTTTCACGGCGAGATCCCTCAAATGGTCAAGTGCTGACAGTCACCATAACCGGCAAAATGGAAGGAGAACGCAATGCTGTACAACCTTACACTGAACCACAATGAGTTTCATCTGGTCCTGGCCCTGACAGTTTCCATACTGTTTTTAGTAATCACGTTAACAAAGGAGAAGAGAGATGAGCGAAAAAGAGCTTGAGCTGCTGAATAGAATCGAAGAACTGGAGCGCCATACCTGGCGTAACAGCGCCATTCTGCGTTCGGTTGCCATGGTGGCCTTCACCGCAATAATTGGCTTTGTGATTGCTTCCGGAGTTGTTGGTGGCGGTCACGGCAGCCACTGGTCCGGTCCGGCCTGGAACACAATGTGGCTCTACGGCCTGTTTGCCGCCAACGCGGTGTCGATGTTCTGGACCACACACAAGGAATAGGGGGAATACAGTCATGCCTATGAAAATTACTCATGCAATCACGCTCCTGGCGGTCTGCGTTATCTGCGCCGCTTTCAACATGCAGCTCTTCGGTGGTCTGGACGAGATGATGGGCGACCAGTACTGGGTCGTCGACACCACTCAGGGTGACCATGGCTGGTATGCCATGGGCCTTCTGCCGCACCTCAACAAGGTGCCCAAGGATGTTGTCAAGGCCGCCAATACCGACGTCGATCCGACCAACAACTATATCATCTACGCGCAGAGCGGCGACTTCGCCGGCAAATCGACCTACGGCATCTGCTTCGGCATTCCGCTGATCATGTACCTGATCTGGTTTGCTTTCATCATCGGCTTTCCGGACCGGGTCGATCCCTATCTGCTGCCGCGCAAGATCTTCACCATTGCGGTCATCATCGCCTGCTCGGTGATAGCAAATCTCTTCTTGATGCGTATCGCCGGTGATTTCGCCCGAGAGCCGATGTCCCGCATCGCCAAGGTGGCCGGACATCATGCTTCGCTCCTGTTTCATAATGCCGGTATCTGGTTTGCCATTCTCTTCTCGGCTCTCGGAACCCACAGCCACTCATTCGATGAGGTCAAAGCGCCGGACAGCCGCAACTGGCAGACCCAGGCCAACGAGAAATTCAACTGGATGTTCACGCTGCTGGGAGTCGTGACCGTACTCGAAGTCGTGCTGGTCAAGAACAAGCTGGCCCTGCCGGATGCCGCCGTGGACTACTCGGTCTGGGTTATCTGGGTGGTGATTTTCATGCGCATGTATGGATTCTCCCCCAAATACTGGATCAAGCGCCCTACCGGGATTGCAATCATGGTGGTCGGCACCCTGCTGACACTGCCGCTGTTCTACCTGCTTGAGCGGATGACCGGCACCCTGGGAGCCGGTTTTGCCTCGCCGATTCTGGCCAAGGCCCTGGGCGCTGAAAACCAGAATATAGGCCTTTCGCTGATGGTTTCGATCTATCTTGTCTTCTGGATGGAGTTTGCAACCGCTATCCGCATGAACGGCCCGGATAAAAAATTCGTGGCTCAAAAACAGTAGGCCGGGGGGATAACTAGTATGACTGATATCAGGAACAAGGGGTGGACCGTAGTCTCCGCGGGTCTTGCCATAAACCTGGCGCTCGGGGTGCTGTATGCCTGGAGCGTTTTCAAGGGGGCCATCAAGGCATCTATCGAAAAGGGCGGTCCGGATGCATTCCAGTGGGATATCGCCTCCATCAACGACCCGTATGCCATCTGCTGCCTGGCCTTTGCCTTCTCCATGATCCTGGCCGGCAAATGCCAGGACAAGATCGGCCCGGCCCGTACCGCGCTTATCGGCGGTGTGCTGGTAGGGGCAGGCTTCATGCTGATGGCGTTCTCCAGCAGCTACTTGTCCTGGGTGCTCGGTTTCGGTGTCCTGGCAGGGAGCGGCTTCGGCTTCGGCTATTCGGCAGCCACGCCACCGGCGCTGAAATGGTTTTCCCCCTCCAAGACCGGACTTATTGCAGGAATAGTAGTGGGCGGCTTCGGGATTGCTCCGGTCTACATCGCCCCTCTTGCTTCCTATCTGATCGGTGCCTTCGGAATCCCCAAGGCAATGATGTTCCTCGGAATCGGATTCACGATAGTTGTCTGCGGACTTTCCTTTGTGCTTGCCAATCCGCCGCAGGGTTTTGTGCCGGCCGAGCCTGCTGATCCCGGTCCCCTCGCCAAGCTGAATGCTTCCAAGCCGGTGGTGAACGCCTCCGTCAGTGAAATGCTGCGCAACTACAAGTTCTATGTCCTCTGGATAACCTTCTTCATTGGTTCGGGAGCCGGACTGATGGTTATCGGCAGCGTTGCCGGTCTGGCCAAGAAGAGCATGGGGCCCATGGCGTTTGTTGCTGTTGCCATTATGGCGATCGGAAACGCCGGGGGACGGGTTATTGCCGGAGTGCTTTCCGACAAGATCGGCCGCCGCGCCACCCTCTTCATCATGCTGTCCATGCAGGCGGTGATGATGTTCATTGCCATGACGGTGATCAATTCCGGCAGCGCCGTGCTGCTGGTCCTGCTGGCCTCCTTCATCGGCTTCAACTACGGTTCGAACCTCTGTCTTTTCCCCTCCTTTGCGAAGGACTACTGGGGAACAAAAAACTATGGCCTGAATTACGGCGCCCTCTTTACCGCATGGGGTGTCGGCGGTTTTGTTATGGGCAAGGTATCAGAGATGATCAACGCCCAGCCAGGCGGTCTTGGTAAATCGTTCATGCTGTCCGGGCTTCTGCTGGCCGGCGGCGCCGCACTGACCATCTTCCTTGCGGAACTCAAACCCGCCTCCGACAGTGAAACAGAACCTTCCCAATGGAAAGAATTCTGGGCGGAGTTCATGCTTGGCGCCAGGGTGTTCGTCGGATTCGAACAGGCCCAGATTCGCGTGCCGCGCCAAATCGTATAATCCGGTTGTTCCCCTGCTGTACCTGACATAGCCTACCGGCACTGTTTACTGCCATTAACAGGAAAGCCCCGAGGGAAACCGAGGGGCTTTCGAATTTATATTCATGTCCTTCCCCGCATCCTGTCTGCCACAAGCGTGTCGTAATGAAGTTTGAAAATCATGACTAAAGCAGGTACTATCCGTTTGCGAACAAATAAACAGACAAGGCAGCACTCTTCATGCTCATAATTGTTGAATCGCCCACCAAGGCAAAAAAGATACAGTCCATCCTCAAAGTGAAGGTCATGTCCACGGTGGGTCATTTCAAAGACCTGCCCGACGCCCAGATCGGCGTTGACATGGCAACCTATGAACCGACCTTCGTCTACCACGAGAAGAAAGCGAATCTTCCCAAAGAGCTTCGTGCAGCGGCTCGCGGCGAGACCGTCATGCTTGCAGGTGACCCGGACCGGGAAGGGTATGCCATCAGCTGCCATATCTATGAAGAGGTGAAGGATGTCGCCAAGGAATGTCTGCGGATGGAAATCTATGAAGTTACCGAGAAGGGGCTGAAGGAATCGCTTGCCAAGGCGATACCTTTCGAACAGACAAACACGGGGCTCTACAACGCCTTCCTTGGCCGAAGAATCGGGGACCGGTTGGTGGGCTATATCCTTTCCCCGATTGCCAGTAAAAGCCTCCGTAGTGCCTACAGCGTCGGGCGGGTACAATCCCCCGCGGTCCGCCTGGTAGTCGATCGAGAACGGGAGATCCGGGCCTTCACTTCAGCCCCCTACTGGATGCTGGATATCCAGCTTGATAAGGCAGGAACGACCTTCCTGGCCCGGCATGTTAATGGCAAGTTTGCACAGCAGTCGGACGCGCAGGCTATTATCGCCGCCATTAATACCGAGACCCATGCCCTGGCTGAAAAAGTGGAAAAAAAGGAGGTCAGGCAATCCTCCAAGCCGCCGTTCACGACAGTCGACCTTCAGGCCGCTGCGGCCGCCCGCCTGAAGTTCACCCCTGAGCAGACAATGAAACTGGCGCAGGCGCTTTTTGACCACGGCATAACCACCTATCATCGGACCGATTCCGTCCGGATGGATGATGCCTTCGTGGCAGAAATCAGAGAGTTTCTGGGCCGGACTCTTGGGGATAGCTACCTCCCCGTCCAACCGAATCAGCATAAATCAAAAAACTCCCAGGCCGAGGCCCACGAAGGCATTCGCCCCACCCACATGCACTCGGTCGCTGATATCGCAACCATGATCAGGCAGGAAGGGCTTACTCCCGATCATGCCAGGCTCTACGAAATGATATTCAAGCGTGCTGTCGCCAGCCAGATGGCAGCGGCTCGCTACGATTCCACCGTCATGATTTTCGATGTTGCCGGAGAACGGTTCAAGGCCGCCGGGCGGGTACTTGTCTTTGACGGTTTTCTCAAGGTTTACGCCGAGGTTGATGAAGAAAAGGAAAAAAAGGGAGAGGAAGACAAGTTGCAGCTGCTCCCTCCGGTGGAGGTTGGCGAGTTGGTGCCGAAGGTGCAGGAGCTTCTCGAAGAGAAAAAGAGCAAGCCGCCCGGCAGGTTTACGCTCGGCTCACTGGTAAAGGAGCTGGAACGGCTCGACATAGGTCGCCCCTCCACCTACGCCGCCATCACCAAGAACATTACCGATCGGGGGTACGTCAAGGAAGAGAAGGGGAGGGTGGTTCCGCTCCCCCCCGGGGAAACGCTGATTGACTATCTCAGGGACAAGCATGCCTGGGTGATCGATTACGAGCTCACCAGCAAGATGGAAAACTTTCTGGATCTGGTTGTGGAAAATAAGGAGACCTGGCAGCGCTTTTGTAAGGGAGTTCACAATAAAATGGGATTCTCGGTTCCGCCGGTACGGGCTCCGGGCGGTGGTCCGAGCGAAGGCCAACTCAAATACGCGGGTGATCTTGCACAAAAAAACAGTCTTGTTATACCCGAGGAAACGTTGAAGAGCAGCAAGGCGCTTTCCATGTGGATTGAAGGTGTCGTCGGCACGAAGGGCCGGACGGCGCCAGTTACAAAGGGTAATGCGCCAGCCCCCAAAAAACAGGAGTAGTTCTAATCTTCAAGTAACGGCATGGGGCTGGACAGCGCTCAGCCGTTGTTCCGCATCGCGTCGTCCACCGCCTTGAACAGTTCCTCGGTATGGTACGGTTTCTGGATAAAACCCCTTGCTCCCAGCGCAATAAACGAATCGTCCGTTTCGTCATGGCGAAACCCGGAAGAGATCAGCACCTTGATATCCGGATATGTTGCCGTCAGACGCCGGAGCGCCTCCTTGCCACCCATGACCGGCATGACGACATCCAGAATCACCAGCGAAATATGGTCGTGTTCACGTTCGTACACCTCCAGAGCCTGTTCGCCATCTGCCGCCAGGAATACCTGATAACCGTGCTCCTCCAGAAGCGACTGTCCCATCTCGCGAATCAGCGGCTCATCATCGACCAGCAGGATGCCGCCGGAACCACGAAGGAGCGTATTTTTCGCGACTACGCCGGAGTTCTGCCCGGCGGCAAGGGGGAAGTATAATTTGAATACCGTGCCGACGCCCGGCTCACTATACACGTTTACGCTCCCCTGATGCTCTTTGACAGTGCCGTAGACGGCTGACAGGCCAAGTCCGGTACCTTTGCCGATGCCCTTGGTGGTGAAAAAAGGTTCGAATACCCGTTCGATTATTTCCTTCCTTATCCCGGTACCGGTGTCCGATACCGAAATTTCCACAAAGTGACCGGGGTGCAGCTGAAATTTGTGTGATTCACAGTACGCGGCATCCAGAAATACCGTGTCGGTTGCATAGATGATGGTTCCGCCGTCCGGCATGGCATCACGGGCGTTGATTCCCAGGTTGAGCAGGGCATTTTGCAGCTGTGCAGGGTCGCCGATTATCAGGTCGCTTGTTGCGGTAAGCCGGGTCTCAAGCCGGATGTTCCTGTCGATGGTGCGCTCAAGCAGGCTGATAACCGATTGGACCGCCTTGTTGATCCAGATATGCTCGGCCATTGTGCTTCCCTTGCGGGAAAATGCCAGCAACTGGCCGGTCAGAGCTGCGGAACGTCCGGCTGCTTCCTGAATTGCTTTCAGCAGTTTTGCCTGTGCCGGATTATCCTTCACATAACGCTCCATCATTTCGGCCGAGCCGATAATGGCGGTCAGCATGTTATTGAAGTCATGAGCAACACCACCTGCCAGTTGACCGAGCACATCCATTTTTTGGATCTGGCGCAGTTCTTCCTCGATACGTTTCTGATCAGTTACATCCATGAGTACATTCAGCATGCACAGCTCATTCTTGAAATCGATTGTAGTGATGTACATCCGGATGCTGCGAACATCGCCGTGCCCGTTTCTGATCTCGGCGGGAAGGTTGGAGACTCCCTGCTTTTCGCCAAGGATCCGGATAAATTGATTCCGCTCGGAGAAATCATTCCATAACCCAAGGTCGAAACCCGTCATGCCGATGACCCTGTCTTGCCCGTACCCGAACGTGGTGCAAAAAGTACGGTTAACTTCTCTCACAGTTCCGTTATCATAGGAAATAATGACTATCGGCAACGGTGATACATCAAAAATTGCCTGCAGAGCCGAATTCGATTCCTTTAATTGCATCTGGCTTGTTTTGTACGCGCCGAGTTGAACCCGCAGCATCTCCTCTGTTGCCTTCAGTTCATGATTCTGTGCCTGAAGTTTTTCCTCGCTTTCCTGCAGAGATTCCTGTGTCGCCCGACGATCGGTAATTTCTTCCTCCAGCTTAACCGCCTGCTCCTGGAGTTCCCTCTCAATCTGCTTTTGAGTCCGAGCGTTGCGGGTCAGCTGCCGCGCTCCCAGGCCGGTCATGCCGAGCCCCAACAGCCAGACCAGGCTATGCATCGCCATGCTCTCAGATATACGCTTTCGGGTTGCGGCTATCAGCGGCCTTACCGGTATGGTGACACTCAGTCCTCCACGTATATCGCCCACTTTGTACCCTTGGGAAGAATGGCATTTCAGGCAGGATTTATCGGTTACAAACACCTTCATCAGGCGCATGAACGGCAGACCATTGATCCTCACCATTTCGCTGACTTCCTGGGACCCCGTTTCAAAGGAGTCCAGCGCCCTTTTTTCCCAGGGATCGGGAAGGTTTTCAGGGCGGATCGGGTTCAGGCTGGTGAGATGCCCGGTACCGATATCAGAGCCGGTTTCCCTGGCAAGATCATAGACCTGGCGGGTCATGTAGGCCGGATTGATCAGGGTCAGTTTTTTTCCGGAAGGGGTGCTTATGTCACGTTCCGGAATGTGGGACAGATAGGGGCTTGGAGGGCTTTTCTCAGTAGCAGGTATATATAAACCGCCTTGGGATGAAACCCAACGGCGATACAGGATGTCACGGCCAATGGCTGCTCTTGCTTCGGCCCGTGCAAGATTGGCGAGTGATACGTTGTGCTCTCTGATGGTCAATACGGCAGATGCAAGCAGCAGCAGTGTCCATGCCGCGGCAAATGACCAGGCGTATTTCCTGATCCGGAGGACCTGGTAACAATCAACGTTGCCAGATGGTGTAGATAGGGACAGATCTTCCATGCAATCCCTTTCGGAGCAGTTCAGTGCTCAGGAAGCCTGGTTTTTCGTGACGTATGCCGTGCTGCGTTGTTCGGCAAACGTGAGATGAGACATCATCGCCTCACGGGCGGCTTCGGCGTCCCGTGAACGGATCGCTTCGAATATGCTGCGGTGATGCCGGTAGAGTTGATGGTGATCTTCGCTTGTGATATAGACGGCCCTCCAGACACTCTGCTGAAACTCCTTCATGGCGTCAAAAAGGCTCTGCATCAGGTGCAGCCAGACAATATTGTGGGTAGCCCGGGCAATAACGATATGGAGATTTGCATCAAGATCTTCCGAGGGGAGCAGCCCCTCAAGATTACGCTCCATGCCGGTGACAATCTCCTCCATGCGGCGGATGTCTTCCGGGAGCGCGCGCTGGGCGGCATAATAGGCCGTCCATGACTCCATGCATTTGCGCACCTCGATAACATCCAGAGCCCGATCCTGCTGGACACGAATCAACTCGCTCAGTGAGTTTGATGCGCTGGTTTCCACCAGGGACATGACCACCGTGCCGCCCCCCTGATACGACATGACGAGACCGGACGAAGCCAGGACATTCAGCGCTTCTCGCACCGAGGGGCGGGATACTCCGAACATCTCAGCCAGTTCACGCTCCGGCGGAAGTTTGTCACCAGGCGCGAACTCTCCGGCCAGGATTGAGGTGCGGATCTGCTCAGCTATCTGGGTTGAAACTTTTTTCGGTTTTATCGGTTGAAAATTCATGGTCTGTTCCAATCAAAAAGGGGTGTCATAATGGCACCCCTTCTTTTATCGCATTTTTTGCTGTTCCGCAACCACGTCGATGTCAGCCACGCATACTGAGTACCAATAATTCGGTCAGATGCATGAGTTTGACATCCGGCAGTCTGTCGGCCAACCCCTTTCTCAGCTGCAGCAGGCACCCCGGATTGCTGGTCACCAGCAGATCGGCCCCGCTTGCGCGTACCGTGTCGAGCTTGCGCTCCAGGATCCGGTCGGCCATCTCCGGTTTGGAAATGTTGTAGGTGCCGGCGCTGCCGCAACAGGCATCTGCAGACTCCAGTTCACTGTACTCAAGGCCTGGCACCAGCTTGAGCAGATCACGCGGTTCCTTGCGAATCCCCTGGCAGTGGGCGATGTGACAGGGGTCGTGGTAGGTGACCTTCAGCGGCAACGGCTTGAGGAGAGCCGCCAGCTCGTCGGCATGAAGCGCCAGAACCTGCGAGATGTCCCGCACCCTGGCGCTGAAAGCCGAGGCAGGCTCACCTTCGATATGGTGCCCGTATTTCTTGAGTTCGGCTCCGCATCCGCCGCAGTCGGTGACGATAAAATCGAGCTGATAACCGGCAAAAATGTCGATGTTGGTGCGAGCCGCCTCTTTGAGGCCGTCCAGATCGCCCCCCAGCATATTGGGCGCTCCGCAGCATACCTGGTTTCTGGGGGTAATGACCCTGTAGCCGAGCGAGGATAACAGCGTGATTGTGGCACGGCTGGCTTCGCTGAACACCAGGCTCATGACGCAGCCGAGGAAGAACCCGACCGTACCGCGCTCGACGCCGATTGCGGGTGTAATCTCGTGTATCTCCTGACGCAGCGGTCGTGGGGGGAGCTCGGGGAGAAGCCCTTCCATCCGCTCCAAAGGCCTGGGGAACATCTTTAAAAGCCCGAGGGATCTGACCAGCTTTTGCAGGCCGGTACGCTGGTACAGGCGCATCGGCGCCATGGAAGCTTCCAGGCGGTCGGGGTGGGGGACCAGTTTGCGCAGGATCAGATCTTCCAAGAAGCCGAGGCCGGTTGCCGTCTTCCGTTCGCAGGTGAATTCGGCCACCAGTTCTCCGGCATTGACGCCGCAGGGGCAGGCCGAGGCGCAGGCCTGGCAGTCAAGGCAGAGCGAGAGGTATTCAAGCAGTTGTTCCGACTGATCCAGCTCGCCTTCCTGCAGCTTGCGGATCAGGGCCACCCTCCCGCGCGGTGAGGCGGTCTCGAGGAAAGTTTCCCGGTAGGTCGGACAGGCTGGCAGGCACATCCCGCAGCGCATGCAGTTTATAAGTTTGACGTAGTCCATATCAGAATATCTTTCCGGGATTCAGTATCCCCTTCGGATCAAAGGCCTGCTTGATTCCCCGCATGACACGGATTCCCGACTCTCCGACAAGTTTGGGCAGATATTTTTTTTTCGCCAGCCCGACGCCATGCTCGCCGGTAATGGTCCCCCCCATGGCGATGGCGGCGTCGAAAATCTCCGCGAAGGCGGCGTGGGCGCGAGCGATCTCATCCTTGTCGCGTTCGTCGGTCAGGCAGGTCGGGTGCAGGTTGCCGTCTCCGGCGTGTCCAAAAGTGCCGATGGTAACGTTGTACTTTTTGGCCGAATCCTGAATGACCTTTAGCATCGCGGCGATGCAGCTGCGCGGCACGGTGGCGTCCTCCAGGATCGTGGTCGGTTTAAGCCTGGCCAGTGCCGAGAGTGCCGTGCGCCTGGCTGCAGCCAGCTTGAGCGCTTCGTCGGCATCTTTCGCCGTCTGGAAGAATGAACAACGGTGTTTTTTACAAATCTCCGCCACCGCGGCGGCTTCCTCCGCGATCACCACCGGATGGCCGTCCACTTCGATCAGCAGCACCGCATCCACGTCCAGCGGCAGTCCGACATGGGCATAATCCTCGACGCACTTGATGGTAACTTTATCGAGAAATTCGAGAGTGGCGGGGATTACCTTGGCGGCGATGATGGCCGACACCGCGAGCGCTGCATCCTGCAGCACCGGAAAATGAGCCAGCATCGTAATCTTCCCCCGCGGTTTGGGAATCAGTTTGACCGTGATGCCGGTAAAGAAACCGAGCGTCCCTTCGGATGAGACGAGGAGCGGATTGAGACTGTATCCGGCCACATCCTTGACGACCTTGCCGCCGGTACGGAGCAGTTCGCCATCGGCGAGAATCGTTTCCAGTCCCATAACATAGTCCGCGGTGACACCGTACTTGAGGCCGCGCAGGCCGCCCGAATTTTCGGCGACATTACCGCCCATGGTGGATATGTTCATGCTCCCGGGATCGGGCGGATAGAACAGTCCGCGCGATTCGACTTCGCGGTGCAGGGCGCTGGTAACCACCCCCGGTTCCACCGTTGCCGTCAGGTTCTCTTCGTCCACTTCGATGATCCGGTTCAGGCGGCTGGTCTGCACCACGACCCCCCCCGCGGAGAGGGAGCCGCCCGACAGGTTGGTTCCCGAACCGCGAGGGGTGACGTTCACCCCTGCACCGTGGCAGAGGCGCATGATGCGTGAAACTTCGCCGGACGTGCCGGGAAGCAGCACCGCTCCCGGCAGGCTTTCCAGCTCCGGGGTCGAATCGTAGCCGTAGACCGCCAGCGATTCACGGTCGGTCAGGGTGTACTGTTCCCCGGAGATGGATT
Organism: Desulfuromonadaceae bacterium; assembly: GCA_049305715.1. Taxonomy (GTDB): domain Bacteria; phylum Desulfobacterota; class Desulfuromonadia; order Geobacterales; family Pseudopelobacteraceae; genus JACRCG01. Next base: position 11,071 of record JBAQPK010000290.1, read on the forward strand.
GTAATTCCTTTATGAATGATGGTTCCATAACACACCTCATACGTGCTGATAATTTATGATTCCTTGGGAACGTGGATTTTTCGTCAAGCCCAGGCAGCCGAGGAAAGTCGCGGAGGCGTAGCATCTCTACGCCGCACAAGACATTCCGATGGCCAACACCGGCATGGCGGAAAAGCCGCGTTTCCCCGTTACGGTATCATCCACTGCAGGTAGTAGGCCTGCAAATACACGATAACACCAACGATCACCGTAAGAAAGATCGAGTGCTTCAGGGTGAAGCGGAACAGGGTTCCTTCTTCGCCTACCATGCCGCAGGCGGCAGTGGCCACGGCCAGCGATTGGGGGGAGATCATCTTGCCCATGACACCGCCGCTGGTGTTGGCTGCGCCGGTCAGGATCGGGTTGAGGCCGAGCTGCTCGGCGGTAGCCTTCTGCAGACCGCCGAAAAGGACATTGCTTGATGTGTCGGAGCCGGTCAGGAAGACTCCCAGCCAGCCGAGGAACGGTGCGATGAAGGGAAACCAGTGGCCGGTCTTGGTGAATATCAGGCCGAGGCAGTTGGTCATGCCTGAGGCGTTCATGACATAGGCAAGGCCGAGTACCGAAGCCACGGTGATCGCCGGAAAGCGCATGTCATAGAGGGTCTTTCCGCCGAGCTTGACGACATCACCGAATCCGACACCGCAAATCAGGGCGGAAAGGAGTGCGGCGATCAGGATGGCGGTGCCGGCGGCGGACATGAAGTTGAAGTTATACTTCGCCGGCAGTTTGACAGGGAGCTGATCTGCAAGGGCTTTGGCTAACGGCTTGAACTGATCCTTGGCGACGATCTTGTCTTTTTCAAGGTCGTCCTTGACCAGCTTCTGGAGTTCGGCGTTCTTCTTTGCGATGGCGTTGAAACCGGCATAGCGCTCATCCGTCAGCACTCCTCCTTTTTCGCTCAGACCCTGCTCGACCGGCAGAAACTTCTCTTCCAGCGCCTTCAGTTCATTCAGCAGAGCGATGGCCCCGGCCAGCTTCGGCTCGGTTGCGGGGAGAGATGCCAGCAGCCTGTCGGCCTCTGCCGTTACGGCGGCAATCTTCTTTACCCCCTCCTCCGGTTTGGAGACCTTTTTGACGATCATGTCGTTCAGACCCTGCACGGTGATGACGGTCTTGCTCTTGTCAAGCCCGGCTTTGATGGAAGGGATTCCCCACAACAGGACCATGACGGTCAGGGCGAGATAGGGTGCCCAGGCGCGGAACACCTCGACTACGGTATAATGGTGCTGCTCCTTCGAGCCTGAATGCGTTTCATGGTCGAATACGTAGGTCTCTTTCGGCTGCCAGACCTGCAGCAGGGCGACCAGGGCGACCATGGATGCCAGTGATGCGGTGATATCGGGCAGGTAGGGGCCGAGGTAGCTGGCGGTGCCCCACTGGGTAACGGCAAAAGTCACGCCGCAAACGATGATGGCCGGCAGTACTTCGATCGTCTTTTTCCAGCCGGCCATGATCATGATTACATAGAACGGAATAACCACCGAGATGAACGGGAGCTGGCGGCCGACCATGGTGGAGAGTTTCATCATGCCGTCATCGCCGTATCCCATGACACCGGCCAGGGCCACGACCGGAATACCGATGGCGCCGAAGGCGACCGGGGCGGTATTGGCGATCAGGCAGACTCCGGCGGCATACAGGGGGCGGAAACCGAGCCCCACGAGGGTGGCGCCGGCAATTGCCACCGGAGTGCCGAAACCGGCCGCACCCTCGATGAAGGCGCCGAAGCAGAAGGCGATCAAGAGCGCCTGGATGCGCCGGTCGCCGGTTACGCCGGCCAGTGATGCCCGGATGATCTCGAACTGGCCTCCCTTGACGGTGATGTTGTACAGAAAGAGGGTGGTGATGACGATGTAGAAAACCGGGAAGAGGCCGAAGGCGGCGCCTTGTGCAAAGGCGAGGCCGGCCAGCTTGGCGGGCATCCCCCAGACGGCAATGGCAATGCCGATTGCCGATGCTACCGCCAGGGGGCCGGCCTTGTGGGCTTTCATCTTCAGGACGGCGAGGCAGACAAAAATGACAACGAGCGGGATGGCGGCAACGAGGGCCGACAGGCCGAGACTTCCTGCTGCGGGGGTGTACGTTTGAATCCAGGGCATGATGTTTCTCCTTTCCGTTTCAGGGGGTGAGTAACGGATGCGCGGTTATTGTCTGATCGAATCCGGTGGTATAATCGAGTGGCACCAAAATATAAACAGGTTTTGCAAACTTGTATTACCAATTACGTGTTTTGAAAAAAACTGTCAAGTAATTTTTTATTACCTTATTAAAATGCCTGTTGACAAGGGGTATAGAGATGAAATAGGGTAACATGTAATGTGGTTATACAAATTAATTTCATCGTTTGCAGCTGGTGGGCATATCGTGTGGTTCAGTGGTGCGGCAGTAACAGTAGTAAAACCTTTTTTCAGTTATACGAAACATCACAAGGCAACAGTTAGAGGCAGAGGGGGTAATTCAACATGTACGAGCAATTCAAGACCAGGGCAGAAGGGGTCAGCGCGGAAGTTTATCGTTTTGCGGACAGGGACACGGCGCTCGTCTGGCTGATTGATTTTCTGCAGAGGGAAGGTGTGGCTGACACACCGCAAGCAACCGCTCTCTGGGCCGAATGTTCATTCCTTGACGGCATGGACCGTGCTGTGCTGAAAAAAATTCCAGGGTTGAAGTTTGAGGTCACGCGCGAACGAGCATCGGAAGCCCGCTTCGGCATAAGCCAGATGGAGTGGGCCCTGGCGGATACCGGCTCATTGGCTCAAAACTCTTCCGCCATTGAACAGCGCCTGGTATCGTCACTCTCGACCATTCACATCGCTCTCGTGCCGACAGGCGGGATTCTGCCGGACATGCCGGCACTGCTCTCCAGGGTTGACCCGAAAGAGTGTGCGTACCTCGCCATGATCACCGGACCAAGCCGGACGGCGGATATCGAGCGGGTGCTGACTATCGGGGTGCATGGTCCGGAGCGGCTGGTTATCGTTTTTGTCGATGAACTGGGAGGTGAAGTATAATGGGAAATGAGTTCAAGGAATCCATCCACAAGGCCGTCAATGATGCCAATCTTACCGGGGCGCTCGGCAAGTTCTCCGAGGCGTACAAGGTCAACCGTGCCAAGGCGTATGAGGGGATCGACTTCGAGGAGCTGCGGGGGAGGATAGCCGATTTGAAGTCGTATGCGGCATCACACCTCGAAGAACTCTCCGAACAGTTCGCGCGGAACGCCGAAGCCAGCGGCGCCACGGTTTTCAGGACAAATGACCCCGCCAAAGTCAGGGAATACATCCTGAAAGTCGCACAGGACAACAACGTCAAAACCGTCGTAAAATCCAAGTC
>JBAQPK010000291.1:0-12824 GCA_049305715.1 Desulfuromonadaceae bacterium
CTGGTAACGGGGGCGTTCAATATGGCTGCTCATGTGTATTACTCCTTGGTTTGGTTGTTATTTGCTTTGGTCGGTTCGACTCCGCTCACCGAACGGTTCGCTCGCCGAACAGTTCCATGAGCGGTTCGGTCCCAGAGCGAGTTGTTCCCTGAGCTGAGTCGAAGGGATAATCATGCCGCCAGACTCTCCGGCTCCACCGGCGGTTCCGCGCTGTCGGATTTGATATAGGCAAAGGGGCTCTTGTCGTACCAGTCGCTCCGGTACGCGTCCTCCACGTTCCGGCTCAGTTTCTTGTTGAAATTGTGATTCTTGAGGTTGCGCACCGCTTTCTTGGCGACCTCGTAAAAGCCCCGGTAACCGACATAATGATCAAAGATGCGGAAGATGGTAATGCAGGGTAAGCCGAGCCGTGCGGCCCACGCGTTGTCAGAGACATGGCCGCAGAACAGATCCGGCTTGACCTTTTTGAGCAGGTTGACCAGCTCGAAGGGTTGGAAGTTGGCGATATCGATCGGGAAGTCCTTCCCTTCCTGAGCCTTCACCAGGCGGGCATAGAATTCGGTGCCGAAGTCGTCGTGGTGATAGGAGCGCAGGCCGACGATCTCCATCCCCAGTTCCTGGAACAGACCGCCGGTTACCACGGCGCGGAACTCGCCGGCCGAGAGGAAGACGCGGATCCCCTTGAGGGCGGGCAGGTAACGCTCCACCGCTTTCAGTGCCTGTGCTTCTTCCCTTTCAATAAGTTCAAGGGCTGCCTGATCGAGACCAAAGTTGCCGGCGATGTCCAGCAGCCAGTTGCGGGTGTTTGCGAGACCGATCGGCATGTCCTTGAGTACGAAGGGGATGCCGTATTCCTCATGAAGGTATTCGATCAGGTAGTCGTCGTGAGTCGGGCAGATGCTGACATTTAGATCGGCCTGGGTCATGCGGCGGATCTTCTCCCGGTCGGCAAAGTTGGGGCCAATGACCACGTCGATGCCGATGGCGTTCAGCAGGCGCTCCAGCTCCAGTTCATCCGGTTTGCCCAGGGAAGCCAGGTTGATGACGTTGACCAGGGGACGTTCACCCGGCTTGCGTGGCGCTTTTCGGGGAGGTGGCCCTTCCTTGTCCTTGATGATGAAACCGTGGATCATGGCGTGAAAAGCCACGTCGTAGCCGGTTGCCCAAACCTTGGTCCTGAAGCCTTCGCAGTGCGAGTAGAGCAGCGGTGTGTCGATCAGCGGCCGCAGTTTTTCAATCACTCCCACCAGGTCATCGCCGATGATCGAGGGGGTGCAGGTTTGAACCACGATGATCGAGGCCGGTTTGTACTTTTCGCTGACTGCCAGGATGGTTTCCTCCAGGCGCTGTTCGCCGCCGTGAACCACGTCCGACTCGTCCAGATTGGTGGTGAACCAGAGGCTGTCCTTGGCGTTGGGGTTGCCGCGCAGCAGGTGGTGCAACTTGATGCCGGTATTCATGCCGAAACCGGTTGAGCCGCAGCCGATGGCGCCATGGATGATGACCGCCGTATCCGGAAGGGTCAGCAACATACCGAGTGTCGGCAGAAGCTGGCAGAGGCCTGCCTGTGAAAAGCCGCGTTCGTTGTTCTTGAGGCAAATCTTGTCCTGTTTGCCGATGCCGCTGGCGCAACCGCCGTGGGCCATGCAGGCTGCTACCCGGTCTTCTCGTCCCGGTACTACTTTGTCCGTTTTAAGTCCCATTTTATTCTCCTTTTTGTGAATGCCGGAAAACAAAAAACCGGAGGTTTCATGGCGCACTTGCGCTTTGAAACCTCCGGTTTTCCGGTCGGTTTACTACTCAGCCGGTTATTTTGAAACCGTGCTGTCATTATTAATCTATAGTATATATGTTTTTGGAAGATAACTAACTGATGCCACTATTGTCAACACTTTTGATTGGTTAGGGTGGCATTGTCATTCAATAAGAAGCAGGTCGTAAAAAAGAAATAGCGAAGGATTTTAAAAAAATATTGACAGCGCCGAACTTGTCGGGTAAAGTTTTGACTACAAAGTTTATAGATAAATAATACTATTGAATTGCCGCAAGCAGAGCGATAGGCTGACTGGGAAACCGGAGGTGACAGATCTCACAAAAGTGAGAATGCCCTCCGGTTTTTTTTTGGTCATTTGCAGACAAACAAGAACAGGGTCGAGCTGTTGATGCTCATGTAATTAACGGACAAGGAGAGGTGGCCGATGGGAAATGAACGTGTCGCAACACAGGCTGAATTACAGCAGGAATTTTCCGTGCAGGAGCACACAAAGGTGCAGCAGGTGTCAGTAGTGCCGAGTCAACTGCTCCAGAAAGAATCATTCGTGGAAAAGCTGCGTGCAGCCGCTGATACACTTCTGTCGTTTTTCCAAAAAACGATCTTCATTGCTCTGATGCTGTTGGTGTGGGAGTTTGCCCCCCGCTATGAGCTTATTGACCCTACGTTTATTCCGCCACTATCCAAAGTATTGATCGCGTTCAAGGAACTGGTTCTGTCCGGGGAACTCCTCAAGCATACACTGGTGAGCCTGCAGCGTGCGGCGCTTGGTTTCGGCATTGCCATAGGCGTGGCAATTCCGATCGGCTTTCTGATCGGCTGGTTCAGGGATTTTGAGAAGTTCGTTGATCCCGGGTTGCAGGCGCTGCGGCAACTCCCGACTCTGGCGTTGTTTCCTGTATTTATCCTCATCTTTGGAATCGGCGAAGTTTCAAAAGTGGCGATCATCTTTAAAGCCTGTTTTTGGCCGGTGTTCCTCAATACGGTTGCCGGAGTGACTCAGATGGATCCGCTCATGGTGAAATCGGCACGCTCAATGGGAGTTTCCCGGTTTGGCATGTTCAGAAAGGTCGTCTTGCCCGCTACCATTCCGTCGATGTTTTCCGGTTTGCGTCTTTCGGGCTCAACATCACTGCTTATTCTCGTTGCTGCCGAAATGATGGGCGCCAATGCCGGGCTGGGGTTTCTGATCTTTCATAGTGAAACCAGATTTGAAATCCCGAGTATGTATGCCGCAATTCTGGCAATGACCATTCTCGGCATAATTGTCAATTATGTTTTGACCACACTGGAAAAACGCGTCAGCAGATGGAAAGAAAAAATAGCGCATTAATAGACAAGGAGAATGATAAATGACGAAAAAAACCGAAAAAACACTAAAGGTAATAGCTTTAGCACTGATCCTCGGGATTGCCGGCAACGTCAGTGCCGCACCAAAAGCCGCAAACGCCGCAGCTCAAGGTAAAGCGCAAGCACTGCATGTGGTACGGGTACCCAGCTCATCATCTACCAACATTGAAGAAATTGCCGATGAGCTCGGTTTTTTTAAGGAAAAAGGAGTTCGCATCGAGTGGATAGGGCAGCTGCCACCCGGAGCAAATTCTCATGTGGCGCTAGCCAGCGGCGCATTTGATGTCACGTCGGGATCACACGCCGATTCAGTCATTAAAGTCAGGAGCAAAGGGGGGAAAATCAAGGTGATTTTAAGCAGTGCCGATGCGGTCAAAAAATATCCGCATATGGCCTGGTTCGTTCTGGAGAATAGTCCGATACGCACACCAAAAGATTTGATCGGTAAGAAACATGCCGGCCTGGTCGGAAATGGCGAGAATATCGATATTTCGGGTTGTACCGGCTATGGTGTCGCAGAATATCTACGCCAGAGCGGCATTGATATCCGCAAAGCGAAAATTGAAGGAGTGACTCTACCGGCAGCGCAGATGGAGCAGGCGCTAAAACAGAAGCTCGTTGATGTGGCCACCTTTCACCCACCCGCCAAAGGCAAAATGGAAAATACCCCCGGCTACCGCCGCCTCTTTGATGATTATCAGGTTATTTCACCCATAACCGGTAAAGGTGCCACCAGAATTACCACCGCCTCGGAAAAATGGCTGCAGCGCGATCCGGAGGGGGTCCGTGGCTACTCCGCCGCGATGGCGCTGGCCGCAGACTGGGCTAATGCCCATGAGGAAGAAGCGCGACAGATCTTTGCCGTCCGGATGAAAATCAAGCCGGAAAATGTCAGGAACATGGATATGTTCAAATGGGTTGACCACCAGATCGTCCGTGAAAAGGAAGAGATCCAGCTCTGGATAGACCTGATGATCCGCTATGGCTTTCTCAAGCAGGGCGAGGTCAAACCCAAAGATGTCTATACCAATGATTACAATCCCTATTATAAGCTATTAAAGGAAAAGAAGATCAAACCGCGCGATATCCTCAAGGAAGCTGAAGCTATCGCGGCCCGTAATTACCCGAGCTATCTGAAAGGAAAGAGGATCTAGCCATGCATGCAGGAGGAGCAAATATGAACAAGTCTGCTGGTAATAGAAGTGTAACACCGCTTTCATTTGACACTGGATGGTTTTCCCGAAGGCTGCAGCTTCTGCTTGCGGTGACGGTCGCACTGTTGATTTTGAGTGCGAGAGTTGAGGCGGCTGCCGCTTCCGGCGCCGCCCAATTCAACAACAAGGGGGAGTTGCTGCTCCCCGTAAAATATCGGCAGTGGGTCTTCATCGGCGCCCCGGTCACTCCGAATGACCTGAATGACGGCAAGGCGCTCTTTCCCGAATTCCACCATATCTATATCGACCCTGCCAGCTTCGCAATATACAAAAAAACGGGGAAAATCCCCAATGGCACAGTCTTCGTAAAAGAGCTGGTCGATGTGCTCGCCAAGTCTTCGGCCAACGGCAACGGCTACTTTTCCGGTGACTTCATCGGCCTGTTCGTGTCGGTCAAGGATGCCAAACGCTTTCCCAATGAACCGGGGAACGTGGCGTTTTTCGACTTCCTGGGAGACAATGGCACGTTACTGGAGAGAGCCAAGTCCCAACCGACCGATAGGTGCAACAGTTGCCACAAGCAGTGGGCTGCCGGTGATCTGGTGTTCAGCCAGTATTATCCGGTGCTTAAGGCTGTGATCCAGAATCAGTAATTATGCGATTCAAGACAAGGCGAACAACGCATGAGGGGAAATAAAATGGAGCATCGGAGTGGTGACAGCGTTTCTGGTTGTCGCGGTGGCTGTGGCACGCGTCATGGCCGAAACGAAGCCTGCGGCCGAAAAAAACCGGCCGTAAAAAACCTTAAAGTAAGCTGAAGGTTCTGGGGACAGCTAAGAGCCGCAAGAAGGCGAAAGGTGTCACTAAAGTTGGTGCGATTCCCTCGGCGCTGGCAAAGGCCGTTCTGGCAGGGGCAAAGGGTTGAGACCGCTAGAATAAGTGACGTTACTGGAGCGGAAAAGATGGATCATGTGAAAACCGAATTTTTTGAGAATAGAGCTGATATCAGGTGGAATTGGCAATCCATCCGTTACGGAAGCGGCGTGGCTGGTGGATTGCCGAATACTGCAATCGTGACGTTCATGTCTCGCCTTGCGTCACTACCAAAGGTTCTTGTAGCAACCGTCATGGCCGTGATTTTCGTGATGTTGTGGGAGTTGGCGGTTCGCACCGGCTTGACCTATCTGACCCCGGTTCCCACCGCAACCAGGATTTTACAGGTGCTGGGGGAAATGGCACTTGCCGGTACCTTGTGGGATCATACCTCCATAAGTCTGCTGCGGGTGACCGTGGGATATCTGGCGGCCGTGGCCCTGGCAATACCGGTGGGATTTCTGCTCGGCTGGTTTAAAATATGCCATACATATCTGGATCCGCCGTTACAGCTTCTACGTCAAGTACCGCTTCTCGCCTGGTTTCCCATGTTCCTCATCGTATTCGGCGTCGGTGAATTTCCGAAAATTTTGCTGCTGACCATGACGGCCTTTTGGTGGATCCTGCTGGGCACGGTTGGCGCTGTCAGGAATATTGATGCGGAGATCGTCCGAACGGCGCGCTCGCTCGGCATATCCCATTATGGCATGTTCCGCAAGATTGCCCTGCCGGCGATCCTTCCCTCGCTTTTTGCCTCACTGCGACTCGCCTATACCGAAGTGATCCTGATATTGATCGCCGTGGAGGGTCTTGGCGCAAAAGCCGGATTGGGGAGTCTTCTTGTCAATGGCGATTGTCACCCCGGTCCGGAGCAGGTGATGATTTATTCAATTTGTGTCTTTATGACCGCCATTGGATTAGCGGCAAACTACATCCTGATTGCGCTTCAGAAGAGACTCTGCGGATGGCAGGAAGAAATAGATCGAAGCTGATTTAACAGCTGTCAAACAAGGGTGGTATTCGGGGAAGGTGTCGGATTCAGCGTTTTTTCAGCCGACATCCTGATGCTCACGAACCCGGAATTCTGCCCCTAGAGATAGAGCCAGGCCGCGGCACGCCTCTATGTCCACACCGGGAACTGTCACGGCACTGGCAATCACCACAGGGATATGGTTGACTGCTTCACGGATGAAGTCACAAATCCCCTTGAAGCCATCATTACCAAAGGGGGTGAGGCATAGTTTCTGATAGGTGGCCGAGTCGGGAGCATTCAGGCTGACCGAGATACAGTCCACCAGTCCGGCCAGTTCAGGCAGGATGTTGCGGCCGTGAACCAGGTTTGCCTGGCCGTCTGTGTTGATGCGGATGCGGTAGCCTCGCAGTTTCAACTCCCTGGCAACCTCCAGTACCACATCAAGCCTGATGAGAGATTCGCCGAAACCGCAAAAGACTATTTCATCTATTCCTTCCGGTTCTCCGGCTGCTTCGATGATCTCTTGCGGAGTCGGTTCACGTTCAAGAGCCAGATTATGACCTTTCAGGGTGAGATCATCGAATTTGGGGCAGAAGGTGCAGCGGTTTGAACAGCGATTGGTTATGTTCAGATAGAGGGAGTTGCGTATCTTGTACGCCAGTACGGTCTCAGGCGAAATGGTTGCTGACGTTTGATTGGACATGGTACGACCTCACTTGGTTGTATATCTGTTTTTAAAGCTGCTCAGCCTCAGCGACACTGTAAGGAGGCAGAACATCATCAATGGACTCTGATTTGTCATGGTGTGTTTTCATGAACTGGGCCGCAACCAGTGACACCACACCCAGTCCTACTCCCACGAAGAAAGGGATGCGGTAGTTTATCATCCAGAGATAGCCGCCAAGAGCCGGTAAAAACACGGCGGCAATATGGTTGATCGTAGAGCCGAGCGCCATTGATGAGGTGATGTCTTCCGGTTTGCCGATCTTCTGGAAATAGGTGCGGATAGCCACGGAAAAATTGAAGAGGATATTGTCGAGAACGTACATGAGCGACGCCAGCATACGTGAATCAGTGTAGGCGTAGACGAGGAATATTGCTATTACGCCGGTATATTCGATAGATGAGATGTTTCTTTCGCCGAATCGGATGATTGCTTTGCCGATCAGCGGGTTGAGCAACCAGCCGATAGCATTGTTGATGATGAACAGAACGGTCATCTCTTGAATCGAGAAATGAAACACCTTCACCAGTAGAAAAATCGAGAAGACCATGAAAATCTGACGGCGGGCTCCGGAGAGGAGTGTCAGCAGATAATAGAGCCAATAGGCGCGCTTGAGAATCATGCGCTGCTGTTGAGGCGCCACATCTTCATGGGTCGGCTCCTGCAGCAGACCCCACACTCCGGCCAAAAACACAACTATCCCGACAACAATAAAGATGCCTTTGTAATCGAGAAACTTGCTGAGTATCCAGATCAATACCCCCGAAGCAACACTGGAAGCGGCCGCCAGGCTGCGCAGCCGTCCGAAGACAAGCGGGGATACTCCTTTCGAGAAATACTGCAGGGTCAGTGACGCGTTGGTGGTTTCGTAATAGTGAAAGCCGAAGCTCATCACAAGGGTAGTCATGGCAAGACCCAAGTAGCTGGGGAACAGTCCGGTAATACCGGTGCCGATCCCCAGCAGGACGATTGATAATGCCGAAAGGCGGTGCTCCTTGAAGATCAGCAACAGAAAAATTGCCAGCAGAGCCAGGAAGCCCGGGACTTCCCGGACGGACTGGATGACGCCGACACCGTTGCCTTCAAGGCCGACTACTTCCACGGCGTAATTGTTGAACAGTATGGAATATCCCTGCAGCCCGACCATTGAAGCGGCGGTCATCACCGCCAGGAAGCGCAGCATGGGAAGGCGGTTGGCCGGGATTGAGGTCACTTTCACGTACTCCTTATGGTTAATACCTATACTGAGGAAGTCTTCTTTTCAGCAATCGCCACGATGGTATAGCCACGGAATTCGATGCCGTCTACAGTTCGACGGTTTTCAAATTCGGCCACGATATCTTCGCGGGCCTGCTCGCGCAGGTTCTGTGGAACGTGGTTGAGATAGTTGCCGAAGGTGCTCGATTCGAGAAAATCAACGATCTGTGAACCGGTACTATAGCGGCGACGGCGCGAAATAATCTCAAGGCTGGAGACATCCAGATCGGCATCCAGCAGCAGTTCCACCAACTCGGTTGACGTTACACCCTGACGGGCGGTGATGTAGTCATCAAGTTTGACAACGTCGCTATACGGCTTGCGGCTGAGGACACGGTCCGTTATCACCCGGAAGCTGGCGGTATGAGCCAGTTCCTTGGCGCCGGTAGTCAGGCCGACCTTGCCGCCCGGTTTTAAGACCCGATCGATTTCTTCCAAGGCTTTTTTCTTGTCAGGGATCCAGTGGAAGACGGCGTTTAAATAGACAATATCGATGCTGTTGTCGGGAATAAAACCGAGGTCTTCCGCTGAAGCTACCTGAAAGTGGGCATTAGGAAAACGATTGTTTTTGACTGCTATGTTGGTTCGTTGAGGTAAAGGATCGATGCCGGTCAACTTGCCGCGCGGGCCGATCAGATTCAGTACGTGAAATGCCAGCCGTCCGGTGCCGGCACCGATATCAAGTACGCTCACCCCGTTGGATATACCGAGGCGCTCGACCAGTTTCTTGCCGTTTTCCAGCTGTGATTCGCTCAACTCATCGTACTTTTCCGCCAGTTCTTTCGAATCAAGATTGTATTTAACCATAGTTCCCTCCTTTAGATAGGCATATTGCCTTGTGCAAAATGGTGTTTGTGATATCAAACCGACACGACGGCGGTAACGGACGGAATTTGTTCCTTTAGCGTCCGCTCGATACCATGCTTGAGGGTTTGGGTGGACATGGGACAGTGGCCGCAGGCGCCGGTCAACTTGACCTTGACCACACCGTCATCCGAAACTTCCACAAATTCCACGTTGCCGCCATCTCTCTGAAGAGCCGGGCGAATAAGGTCAAGTGCGTTTTCGATTTCTACTGACATGGGTAATCTCCTTTTTGTTTTTTATCAGGCTGCCGCGCAGCCACCACCTATCAAGCCTACAGCATCGGCACGGCACTGCTGGCAACCGCGGAACTGCGCAATAACACGTTCGTTGGCGGTGCGCACCGATTCCAGGTAGTCGGGTGAAGGGGGAGCAACATGGGACAGTTCTGCCTGTGGAATAATCGGCATGATGTTCATGACAAATGCGCCGGCTGCACTTACTTTTTCGGCAATAAGTGGTATCTGATCGTCATTGATCCCCGGCGTCAGCACTGTGTTGACTTTGACGACCAGTCCCAGTTCAGCAGCCAACCGGACACCTTTAAACTGATTTTTGATCAGCAGCCTGGCACCCTCCTCGCCACGATAATGAGCACCTCTATAGATGACATGCCGGTATATTCTGGCGCCGACAGCAGGATCGACGGCGTTGATAGTAACCGTTAAGCTGTGCAGATTTATGTCGGCAAGATCGCTAATCCGTTCCGGTAATAGTAGGCCATTGGTGCTCATACAGAAGAGTAATTCCGGGAATTCCTGCTTAACCAGGCGGAACGTTTCAAAGGTTTCCTCATTTGCCAGAGGATCGCCGGGGCCGGCTATGCCGATTACTTTTATGATTGCGCCCAGCTTTTCGTCGGCCATGATGCTGCGAACATGCTCCAATCCTTCCTGCGGCGTCATGATGCGGCTGGCGACTCCGGGACGGGATTCATTGGCACAGTCGTGTTTTCGATCGCAATAACAGCACTTTATGTTGCATTGTGGCGCAACGGCCAAATGGATACGTCCATTTTTGTGCCGGTTTCCGCCGAAACAGGGGTGGCCATGGACAACGCGGTCTTTGGTACATGATGTGGTGGTAGACATTTTGTTCTCCTTTAATAACGTAAAAAGGCCGAAGGAAAAACCCTCGGCCTCCGGGATTTCCGGTCAGCTTGTATGTTTTGTTCTGCCCGGTATGCGGCGGGCTATAAGTTGTTGCTACGTTGTTGCTTCAAGTATGGCGATAAGTTGAGTGCTCTATCGTCATATGTTGTAGTCGATGACATTTAATTGCTTGCAGCGCGCTGAATCTCCCAATTTTATAAGGTCTGCCAGAGTCCTGTTTTCAAGCACCGATGCAATGGATTGTTTGACTTCGGACATTACGAGATGGATGCCGCAGCACGTTGGGTCATTGTCATTCTCACAAATATTGGGGATATGTTCGCTCATGCATGCAAGCGGTGAAAAGTCGCCTTCAAGTATTCGCACAACGCGTGCTATGGAAATCTGGTTAGGATCCAGAGCCAGTCGATAACCGCCACCTTTGCCAATCTTGCTTTGTAAAAGCCCGCCTTTGCGTAACGACAGGAGAAGGAATTCCAGGAATTTCTTCGGAAGTTTATCCGCCAGAGCAAGATCGGTACTCAAGATTGAGATGTCTTTGGGGTGCTGCGCAAGATTGATGAGCGCCTTGAGTGCGTATTCTGTTTTTTTTGTAATCATTTGAGCACCCGCCGTATCAAAAATAAAAAAGGCCAGGGAAAAATCCCTGACCTCCAGTTTTCTGGTGAGTCATGCTTTTAATATTGGACTAATATGTACATAAACCTAATGATCGTAAATTGCATATAACACCAATCACTGAACAAAAGTCAACCGGAAAATCATATTGCCTATAGTTTATGTATTTAAAAAAGTGGTAATAGGGTGGCAGTGCTCTAAAAGTAATAATACAATGTTTAGAGGAATTATATTCAATATTGACTTTTGGCATTTATTATGGATTATATTGACCATTGTGATTATGGCTGACCAGAAAACTGGAGGCTGAGATAAAGCACATCGCTTTTCTCGGCCTTTATGTTTTTGGTGACTTTGGAGTGTCGATATGAATGTGAAAATCGCAGTAGCGAGTAGCGATGGTGTAACGGTGAACGAACATTTTGGGCGTGCGCGATCATTTCGCATTTATCGCTTGCATGACGATGGGTATGATTTTCTTGAAGTACGGGAGAACGTGCCGCCGTGTGCCGGACAGGCGCATGATGATGATCTTTTGGCGAAGTCTGCCCAGTTGATAAGCGATTGCCGGGGTGTTGTGGCAGAGCAGGTTGGCCCTGGTGCAATTGATGCACTTATTGGCCAAAGAATAATGGCTTTTACATTACCGGGAACTGTAGATGATGCGTTTGGCTCAATCATAAAAACAAAGCGATTTGCGTACATTAAATAAATAGAGGAGTTTGAAATGGCTACAAAGAAGATAAAGAAAAAACTGACGTGCGGTGACTGTGCTACCGTCAGTTGCGGATCGCGCAAAACTGCTTTTCCGGCATTTTGTTTGACTGAGGCTGCGGATAAAGCCGAGATTGAAGAGGTAAACAGAATTTATCGTGAAGACCCGCTGATTTCGAAGATAGCAGTTGCGGCAGCAGAGATAGAGGGTGTTTATTATGGCAAGCTTACCCGTGTCGAGGAAGTTGCGGCCTTCGCCAAACGAATTAATGCCAAAAAAATCGGGATTGCCACCTGTGTTGGCCTACTTAATGAGACAAAGTCATTCGTCAAGTTTCTGGATGCCCAGGGAATCAGCAGTTATACAGTTGCCTGCAAGGTCGGAGCAGTGGATAAGACTGAGATTGGTATTCCGGCTGAAAACAAAATCAGAAAAGGGGAACATGAATCCGCTTGCAACCCGGTTCTTCAGGCCCGCATTCTCGCACGTGAGAAGACTGATTTAAACGTGATTGTCGGGCTTTGTGTCGGACATGACTCCATGTTTATTAAGTATTCCGAGGCACCGACGACCTATCTGGTGGTTAAAGACCGTATTCTTGCCCATAACCCGGTAGGGGCGCTTCATTGCAGCAACACGTACTATAAAAGGTTATCTACCGATCTTGAATTGTAAACCTGAGTATAATTTTGTATCGGCATAAAAATTAGCCTTGACAACGCAGGAAACAACGTTTATCTATAGTCTTAATAGATATGATTACAAAAAAGACTAAATACGCGCTCAAGGCGCTCAGCTATCTTGCAAAGCATTCAACGGGCGAACCAATTCTTATTTCCGAGCTTGCGAAAGAAGAAAGTATCCCAAGAAAGTTCCTTGAAGCGATCCTCGTTGCCCTTAAAAAAGGTGGCGTGCTAAAGAGTAAGATTGGTAAGGGTGGTGGCTATATGTTAGCCTTGCCACCGGAAAACATAAGCATTGGCAAAATCGTCAGCATTCTTGAAGGTGGTTTTGCGTTGGTAGAGTGTCTTAATGATAATGTCAAGGCAGTTTGTGACGAATGTGGTGACCCTGTCTGTTGCGGTACCCGGTTGGTGATGATTGACGTTAAGAAGGCAATTGATTCCGTATTTGAATCCACAACTCTGGCTGACATGGTCGACAGAAGTGATGTTGCCAAACAGCAGAAAATGAAAGTGGTAGATTACAGCATCTAGTTTTTTTTTGGCACTAATATCTATAAGTTCTATAGTATTTAGTGTAATAATTGAAAGGGAGGCAATCAGATGAGTAAATATTTTGCAGACAACTCGCAGTCGATTGGCAACACACCGCTGATAAAGCTGAACCACATTATTGGCAACTCAAAAGCCACCATTCTGGTAAAAGTCGAGGGGCGCAACCCGGCCTATT
>JBAQPK010000292.1:0-7011 GCA_049305715.1 Desulfuromonadaceae bacterium
GCACCATTCTGCCCACATCCCCCACCCCTTTGCCGTCAACGAAGACACGGCCGGACTCGACGCACTCGGTGATCGCACAGGTATCGCCATAGAAGGACACGACTTCGCCGTTGGTCGCCAGGATGCAGCGCTCTTCCGGGATGCCGACCGTCTGCGCCAGCTGGATATGCTTGACCAGATGGCGATACTCGCCGTGGATCGGGATAAAGAAGCGTGGCCGCACGGTGTTGAGCATCAATTTCAGTTCTTCCTTGCTGGCGTGACCGGAGACATGCACCTCGGACACCTTCTCGTGGAAGACTTCGGCGCCCCGGCGGTAGAGGTGGTTGATCAACTCCGAGATGGTGCGCTCGTTGCCGGGGATGACGCGCGATGAGAGGATGACGGTATCCCCCTTCTCCAGCTTGATCTGTTTATGATCATCCATGGCGATGCGGGTCAGGGCGCTCATCGGCTCACCCTGGCTGCCGGTGGAGATGATGCAGACCTGCTCCGGCGGGAGGTGCGGCAGCTCGCGCAGATCCATCAGCTGTTCGTCGGCGATCGTCAGATAACCGAGATCACGGGCGATCTGCACGTTCTTGACCATCGAGCGGCCATTGAGCAGAATCTTGCGGTCGCAGCGGGCGGCGATGTCGGCAACCTGCTGCACGCGGTGGATGCTGCTGGAAAATGCTGCGACGATGATGCGGCCGGAGCATTTCGGGAAGATATCCCCGAACGCTTCGCCGACATACTTTTCGGAGAGGGTATATCCCTCGCGTTCCACATTGGTTGAATCGGACAGCAGCGCCAGCACCCCCGCCTCGCCGTAACGTGACAGGGAGGCCAGGTCGGTCAGCTGCCCGTCAACCGGGGTATGATCGATCTTGAAATCGCCGGTGTGGATGACCACCCCTTCCGGAGAGGTTATCGCCAGAGCGCAGCCGTCGACGATCGAGTGGGCCACGCGCAGAAACTCGACCTGAAAACAACCGATCCGGACGGTCTCTCGCGGCGTAACGGTGACAAGCTCCGTCGATTCATCCAGTTTGTACTCTTCCAGCTTTGCGGTAACCAGACCGAGCGTCAGCGCGGTGCCATAAACCGGCACATCCAGTTCCTGCAGCACAAAAGGGAGTGCGCCGATATGGTCCTCGTGTCCGTGGGTCAGGCAGATCGCCCGGATGTTTTCCGACCGTTCGCGAAGCCAGCTGATATCGGGGATAACGTAGTCGATTCCGAGCATGTCGGGGGAGGGGAACATCAGGCCGCAGTCAACGATCAGAATATCGTCGCCATGCTGGTAGGCCATCATGTTCATGCCGATTTCGCCCAGACCGCCAAGGGCGACGATCCGCAGTGCCGAGTGAGATTCTAATCCATCCATAGGTTATCTTCCCTGTTGCCGGGGTGTCAGCGCGGTAATTCTTTTATCGCATCTTTCGATCCAGACGGTGCCGGGCGTAGCCAGCCAGTGACCGGCGTAGAATGAACTCCGGAGCGAGCGATATGCAATCAGGGCGCGGTCGACATCCCCGAAACGCTCATTGGCCTCGCCGATTTGCCACAGCCTCCCAGCCGCTTTTTCGATTGTCGGGTGAAAGGGGATGTACATATGCAGGGCGGATTCATATCCGGCAACAGCGCCTGTAAAATCTCCCCTGCTGAACGCCGCTTCTCCCTGGGTGAATTGACTGCTCATTCGCCACCAGGTTCCTGCAAGGAGCATCAGCAGGCTGGTCAGGGTGATAATGCACCCGTTGGCTATGATGCTTTTTACCTGTTCGTTCATCTTGATTACCTTGCCCTGCAAAAAGGATACGTGCGTTGGCGACGTTGTCATCTGCTGGAGAAACGCAAAAAACGACTTCTAACGTACTAAAAAAACCCGGGAATAATCGTCAAAAGGATGCCGAATGCAAAGGCTACACACCCACAGAGAACAGCTGCCGCCGCGACGATGTCATAGGGGCTCTTCAGGCGGTGCGCAGCGGGCACTCCCCAGATCATGCCCGCCAAACCCGCCAGAATAAGCGGTATATATTGATAGCCGATGTCCATCTAATGCTCCAGTGACGATTCAATGCTGATTCGCACGGCCTCCATCATCCAGCTTTCAGTTTCGCTCCGGCGGAGTTCCGGAGGGGGAACAATGGGGGGGTGCACGGTGATGTGGATATTCCCGCTGTACAGCCTGATCTGCCCCGCCGGATTAATTCTGCCGCTGCCGTTGATCGTGACCGGAACCACTGGCACCGCCGCCTTGCGGGCCAGAATGAACCCGCCCCGTTTAAACGGCAGCAGGCTGCCGTCGGGTGTTCGGGTGCCTTCGGGAAACAGGACGACACTCTTGCCCTGACGAATCATAGCCGCCGCTTCATCCATGCTCTGCAGCGCCTTGCGCCCATCGCCGCGGTCCAGTGGAATATACCCGCCGCGGCGCATGGAGGGACCAAAGAGCGGAATATCGAAGAGCTCTTTTTTCGCGATCCAGTGAATCTGGCGCGGAATGGCGGCCAGAAGCGCGAAAATATCGAAATTGCTCTGGTGATTACTCATGAAGATAACCGGGCCATCGGGAAGATGCTCCGTTCCGGCAAGTGTTACGTTGACGCAATTCATCGCCAGGCCCAGCCGCGCCCAGAGGCGTGCGTGGAAGGCATAGGTCCGGCCACTGGAATCAAAGAGAGTCGATACGATGGCACTGACTGAAAAAAGAATTGTCAGGGGAATTAACGCCGCCAGAAAGAGGTATGCGCGAACCATCACAAGCTCCCGGCTTGTAAATAGGATACTTGAATTGACGAAGTCGTTTTCTGCGCCAGGCTGAAACGGCTTCTGACGTACTGATATAAACTCTGACAAATTACAGTGTTATCAGCGGTGAGTCAAACGAATTCTGGGAAGATTCAGGCTGATGGGACTTGCCTCGATAAATCGGGCTGTGTGGTTAATCTTCTAACGCATTAATCCAATGTACTCCGCAGGCGTTTTTTTTCAGAAGTTATTTTCTTTCCGGAGAGGCGCTCCTCTTTAGCCCGCCTCGGCACGCGGGTGGAGACGCGCTTCTTGACCTTGCGCTCGCGGCGTTCCAGTGCGGCACGTAGGCGCTCCATGGCAACCTCGCGGTTTTGAAACTGACTGCGATTTTCCGAGGCCTGGGCAACGATTCCGGTCGGCAGATGACGGATACGCACGGCCGAATCGGTGGTATTGCGATGCTGGCCCCCCGGTCCGGAACCGCGGTAGAACTCGATTTTTAAGTCTGTTTCCTTTATTTCAATCACAACCTCAACCCCTTTACTCTCTTGCCACTTGAATCTATTACAGTATGTGAGCAACATTTACAGCAAAACCGGCCTCACGCGACGACGCAACGACGCAACGTTTTAAAACCATGAACATAAAATGTCTTGTTTGAAAGACTTTCGTTGCGTCGTTGCGGCGTTGCGTGAAATATATTTTGGTTTGTTGGAATAGGTCTCAAAAACTGTCCCGCAATCTTACCAACAGGTACAGGCTGCCAATTCCTCCGGCAGCCATCACCAGGTCGCGTCCCCACGGGACCGGCTGATCCAGCATGGCATAGAGCAGCGGGTCGAGCAGGGCGGTGGTCAACAGGCCGACGCCTCCCCAGGTGAGCAGTTTTTTCACCGTGGGCTTCTTCCGGCCAAGCTGAAGGACTTCACGCAAACCGCATATTTGAGATAACGTCCTTCGGGGAAGGTGACCGGATGGGGAAAATCCTCCGGCTGTCCGAGCAGGGAGATTACCCGCAGGTCGCTTCCGGCCTGCAGCGCCCCCCGGCGCAGTTCCTTCAGGTATTCCGCCGTATCTACTTTCTGGTGATTGGATGATGCCATCAGAAGTCCTCCCTCGGTCAGCAGGGGGAGGGCGGCCGCCACAAGGTCGGAGGTGCCGCCTCGGGTGGTAAAACGGCTCTTGGCGGTGGTGGAAAAGGAAGGTGGGTCCATCAGCACAATATCGAAGCTCTTCCCGCTCTGCGCCATCTTGCCCAGCACCGCGAGACAGTCGCCGACAATGAATTCATGCTGCCGGAGGGGAATGTTGTTGGCGGCAAAGTTCTCTCTGGCCCAACCGGTGTAGCCGGCCGAGGCATCGACACTCGTCACCTGTGCGGCGCCGGCAGCGGCTGCCGCCACCGAAAAAGCGCCGGTGTAGGAAAACAGGTTGAGCATCCGTTTACCCTCAACCCGGCCCATCAGATCGCGGCGATTACGGCGTTGGTCGAGAAACAGCCCGCAGTTCAGTCCCTGCTCCAGACTCACCAGAAAGGTGAGCCCGTTTTCCCGGACTTCCAGTCGTTGCGGAGCGGCTTTCCCCGCCAGAATGCGCCCGTAATTCTTGCTGTCGCTGACCGCTTCCAGTTCCCGGGTCTTCTGCGGACGGCTCTTTTCGTAAATACCGAGCGGCGACAGCAGTTCCTGCAGGATCTCCGTGACCAGCTTCAGATGCGGCCGCCAGGCGGCGCTGTAAAGCTGCAGCATCAGGTAGCCGGCATAGCGGTCCACCGTCAGTCCGGGGAGGCCATCTCCCTCGGCGTTGACCAGGCGGTAGGCGGTGGTGTCGCTCAGACCGGCATGGTGGCGGCGCAGTTCGATGGCTCCCCGCAGCCGCTTCGTCAGCCAGGGGCGGTCAAGCTGTATCTTCCTCCGGTCCAGCACCCGGGCAACGATCCGATCCTCCGGATCAAGGAGGGCGGTGGCCAGAAAGCGACCCTGGCCGTCGCACAGTTCCACGGTCTGTCCGGGGCAGCCGGCCGGCCATTTCCGGGTGTAGGCATCAGCTACGACCCAGGGGTGGCCGAGTTCCAGCATCCTGGTGGTTTCGGGGCCGACGATTCGTGCAGCATCCTTCGTAGTCACATTGATCTCCGCTGTTTTATCGGGAAAACCTGCCGCCGCAATCTTCCTGTCCGCCGCGGATTTTCTCGACGGCGTGGCCGAGTGTCGGCCAGACCGCTTCCAGGTTTTCCAGCGCCCCCTTGGGGCTGCCGGGGAGGTTTATGATCAGCGTCTGGTTTCGAATACCGGCCACGGCACGGGACAGGGATGCCATCGGGGTCTTCTCCAGGCTCTTGAACCGCATCAGCTCACCGAGGCCGGGGATGATCCGCTCAACGACCTGAAGTGTTGCCTCTGGAGTTATGTCGCGGGGCGAAACGCCGGTACCGCCGGTGGTCAGGACCAGATCAGCCACATCGGCATCAGCCCATTCCGTCAGCACGGCCACGATCTGTTCGAACTCATCGGCAATGACGCGGGACTGAACGACCCGCACCCCCCGTTCAGCCAGCCATGCCGCCAATGCAGGGCCGCTTTCGTCAACTCGTTCGCCACGCGAACCCTTGTCGCTCAATGTCAGGACAGCTGCTCTCATGTTGTTCTCCTGCGGGGATTAGTGTGGAATTGTCATGGTCAAATCCGGAAGTACACATGCCGGGCGGATCTGCTTTATTCCCGGCGACGATCATCACACCTCCTGCACGACCCTCCGTATTTCTGCTTCAAGCGCGGTAAAGCTATACGGTTTGCGGATGAACCCTGAAGGGGTATGGCGTGCAATCCGATCACCCAGCTCCTTTTCACTGAAGCCGCTGGAGAGGATTACCTTGATGTCCGGTCTGATCGTGCAGATTTCGATCATGGCGGTTACCCCATCCATATTCGGCATCGTCAGATCCATCAGGACGGCAACAATTTCATCGGCATGTTCGCGGAATTTGGCGACCGCATCGATGCCGTCGCAGGCGGTGATCGCACTGAAACCGCAGAGATTGACCATCTTCGTGCAGATCTTCAGTACGGATCTTTCATCGTCTACAACGAGGATCGTGCCGGAAAGCGGGCTATCCGGGAGTGCGCATTGTTCCGGAGGTGGCGCAATGGTTTCGTGAACCGTTGCCGGCAGTGCGGATTCCGGCACCGGGAACAGTGCCCTGACGGTTGTACCGTTGCCGGGCCCACTTTCGATAAACAGGGCGCCACCGTGTGTCCTGATTATCCCCTTCACTGACGACATGCCCAACCCGCGGCCGGTAAACTTTGTTGTAAAAAAGGGGTCGAAGAGGCGTTTAAGTGTTTCTTTGCTCATGCCGCAGCCGTTATCGCTGACCTCCAGAAACAGATAGCGACCCGGTTCAGGTTTTTCGATCAGCCGACTCGCGGCCAGGCAGGCCTGATCGCATCTCTGGACGCCGGTGGTAAGCGTGACAAACCCCGGCTGTTCCTGAAGGGACTCCGCGGCATTGATAACCAGATTCATGACCACCTGCTGGATCTGGGCTTTATCCGCAATTATGGCCGGCAGCTCCGCGGAGAGGCACAGTTGTATCGTAACAGCCGTAGAGGCCGCCGTACGCAGCATTTCGGCATTCTCCTCGACAAGCTCATTCAGATCCAGTTCCGTTTTGTTGACAAGTCCCTTGCCGACATAGGTCAGCATCAAGCCGGTGAGGTGAGTCGCGTGTTTACCCGAACTCAGGGCATTGGCGAGGTACTTGTAAGGCTCCGAATCCGGGGCAAGATTCATCGAGGCCAGCTCAATATTGCCGAGAATCGATTGCAACAGGTTGTTATAATCGTGGGCAACACCCCCGGCCATGACCCCGAGACTCTCCAATTTCTGCGCATGCAACATCTGGCGCTCGAAATCCAGACGCTCTTCCTGGAGACGGATGTTTTCCTTGACGCGCTGCTGTAATGCGCTTGCCAGATTGTTGACCGCACGTGCCGCCCTGCCCGGTTCATCGTCTGACTCAATGTTGATCCGTGAGGTGAAATCACCCTCCTGCATGGTATCTATGCCGAGCATAAGCGTGTTGAAAGAGCGGGTTACCCGCCGGAGCACCAGGAAGCAGAGCAGGGAGACCGACAGCCAGAAGATGAAGGTCGCGCAGGCTGAGAATATGGCGATCTTGAGGAGAGCACGTGACAGGTCGGCAGTTCCCCGTTCCATGCGGACGGTGCCGAGAGGGGTTGCGGAGGCCGTCTGGGCGGCGGTCATGGA
>JBAQPK010000293.1:0-4464 GCA_049305715.1 Desulfuromonadaceae bacterium
TCACCATGTTGTCGTTTTTGCCGATATTGTGCGGATTGAGTAAATAATCCACCGGATGCATCTCGATCCTCGGATTTTCATCCATGAACTCGTAGAGACGCCTTGTTCCAAGGGCCAAGGTGGCGACTGTCTTGCCGCGATGGGTTTGTTTGCGGGAGTTATTAACCGCACCGGAAAGCATCAGGTCGACCATACCGTCAGAAAGCAGTTCGGTGTGAATGCCCAGGTCTTTCTTATGAAGCAGTGCCTTGCACACCGAGTTGGGGATACCCCCCACGCCGAACTGCAGACAGGCGCCATCTTCTACCAATTCCGATATGTAACCGCCGATTGCCTCTTCGACCGGTGATATGTCCGGATTTATCAATTCCTTGAGCGGTTCATCGCACTCGATAATATAGTCCACTTCGGAGATGTGGATATGGCAGTTGCCGTAAGCCCGGGGGGCGTGAGGATTCACCTGCACCACGACCTTCTTCGCCTTTTTGACTGCCTCCATGGTGTAGGCAACGGCAAGGCTGCAGGTAAAATAGCCATGCTCATCCATTGGAGAGACAACGGTCCCTGCAATATCAATCGGCCAATATTCGCTGAGCAGTCGGGGGCCTTCATTAAAATTGTTAGGTACAAAATCGGTCCACCCTTTCTGCACCGCATTGCGAGCAGCAGGACTGGTGAACCACGAGTTCACCTTCATGTGCGGCACCGAATCTTCCGTAAAAAAGTCGGGGCTGAGAGGATGCTGCTGATTGATGACCACCTCAAACAGTTCACGTTTGCGCGCGGCCAACTCTCTCACGAAGAGCGTTGGCTCCCCGACGCCGATAGGCAAACTGAGATAATCACCGGACTTTACGATCGATGCCGCCTCCGCTGCCGTACAGAGCTTCTGCTGATACTCCTTTTCGAAATTAAGCCTGGTATTCTCCACAGTGATACCTCCGTTCTATTTGATAGCTACCCATTTAATGGCCGCTCTAGTCGTGCGCCTCAACAGCTACACGCTCATGTTCAGCAAACCCACCGAATCTGTATTCAAATAATGTTCTACTTGCATAAGAATTTCAACCATGCTTATTTGACTATGTTTTGATGGTAATATATAGTCAATAATATCTCTATGCAGAGGTGTGTACCATTATCAACCAGGGGGCGAAAGCCGCCCCGGAGCTGGAACTCGTCCAGGGTGAGTTGGGAAAGTTGGGAGAGTTATTAGCAAGAGTGCAGCAGATGGAAAATTTACTTAATTTGGGGGTATGTCAATGGAGACGTTTGGCAATAAATTTTTCAAGAACTTGGTGGAACAAACCAACGATCTGATTATCCGAATCGATAACCGTTGGCGTCTGCGCTATCTTAGCCCATCGGTGACAACGTTAATGGCGCACAATAAGACGACCCACGTAGGCCAGCACGTGTTGTCTCTAATCCACCCTGCCGACCGCCGCGACGCCATAAAGACACTGGCAGCATCCATCGCATGCCGGGCGTCCAGCGCTTCGGTTGAGGCACGGACCCCAGGCATTCACGGAGCTGCGCAGGACATCATGTGGACAGTCAGTTTCAACTTCGACAAGAAGGACCATATCCAGTGGATAGGGGCTATTGGGAGAAACATCAGCAAACTCAAGACAACAGAGGAGCAGTTACGCAAGCGCGAAGAAATGTGGAGTCTTCTCTTTAGGGCCAGTCCCACGTGGATTGTTTTGGCTACCCTGGACGAGGGCCGTTTAATAGACTGCAACGACGCTTTTTGCAGGGATACGGGATATACGAAAGAAGAGGTGATAGGCCGCACCTCTGTGGAAATCGGCTTATGGCGCGGGAGGCAGGACCGGGAAGACATTCTACAACTGATACGGCTCAATAAATCCCTGGACAAGGAACCAGTCAACCTGGGGATGAAGAACGGAGAAATCAGGGACATGCTCTGGTCCACTACCACCCTGGCTATACAGGGGGAGCAGTGCATACTCAGCGTTCTTGTCGACGTCACGGACCTTCGCAACACAGAGAGAAAGCTCGCCGCCAGTAATAAAAAGCTGCAAAAAAGGTCGAGCGAACTGACCGAGATGAACTCTGCCCTGAAGGTACTTCTGCAGCAACGGGAAGAGGACAAGAAAGATCTGGAGTCCAGGGTCTGGCACAACATCCAAAACATGATCCAACCCCATCTCCACAAGCTGAGAAACAGCACCCTTTCAGCATCTCAGAGCGCTTACCTGGATATTGTAAAACACCGGCTTGACGAGATTACATCAAGCCTCGGAGAGCAGCTGGGCAAAGATGCCCTGAGCTTGTCTACGCGAGAACTTGAAATCGCAGGCCACATCGTTGAAGGGCACAGAAACAAAACGATCGCCGAAATCCTGAACATATCGGTCCACTCTGTCGAGTCGCACCGGTTCTCCATAAGAAAGAAATTGGGCCTTCTTGGGGAGAAGGCCAACCTCCGAACGAAATTAATTTCGATGTCCAAACGGAAAGGATAAATATAACGCTTCCCCGCTCATTGAACACCGGCTATCGGCGTCAAAGAAGCCCGGCCTGGTTACGTTCCTGAAAAAACCGCTTTCCTTTTTTCCAGGAAAGCTCTCGTCCCTTCTTTCTGATCGGCAGTGGCAAAAAGGGCGGCAAACTGGAGTGATTCAAAATTCATCCCGTCAGCTTCGGACATGTCAAGCCCGCTCCTGATTGCGTCCTTGGCGTGTGCAACGCCGAGCAGTCCGTTGCCGGCGATTTTTCTGGCTGTTTCCATGGCCTGGGTGATGAGTTCGGCAGCGGGATAGACCGCATTGACGATTCCCCACTCCTTTGCTTCCGCTGCGGTCAGAACTTTACCGGTGAAGATCAGTTCGTTGCAGCGGCTCCGGCCGATCAGGCGGGCAAGCTTCTGTGTACCGCCAAAGCCCGGTATGACGCCGAGCGTTACCTCGGGGAGACCAAGCCTTGCCTTTTCCGAGGCATAGGCAAAATCACAGGCCAGGGCCAGCTCCAACCCGCCACCCAGGGCGAAACCGTTGATGGCGGCTATGACCGGCTTGGCCATCCGACCGATCACGGAAACCAGATGTTGGCCCTTGCGGGCAAATCCGAGGGCTTGCAGGACATTGTAATTCGCTATCTGAGCGATATCGGCCCCGGCCACAAACGCCTTTTCGCCGCTGCCGGTGAGGACCACCACTTTGGCGGCAGGATCCTGATCCAGTGCCGTGAAGGCCTCCAGCAACTCATCAAGCACGGAACTATCAAGACTGTTCAGCACCGCCGGGCGGTTAATCGTCAGCAATGCCACATTGTCGGCAACTTCAATAATAATATTCTCAAATTTCTGATATCCCATCACCGTTCTCCTTTATTGCCATGTCTTCGCTATCGGTAAACATCTCTTCCCTCCGGCATCATGGCATTTGGTATTCATAGCACGTTTCTGTCTCAGTTATCATGCCAAGCCCGTAAAAATTATTCCTGTGGTGTCCTGGATGCAGAAAGGACGGCGATAATTTCCGGCACCAAACGTCCGAGAACTGCCGTCGAGTAGCCACCCTCCAAAAAGAAACCGGCCCTTCCCGCACAGTGGTCGATCGCGATTTTTTGTAACAGCCGGACCGCTTTGAGGAAATGGTGGTCTTCGACGTTCATCAGGCCGAAAGGGTCTTCCCGGTGTGCATCAAAACCGGCGCCAACCAGAAGATAATCGGGTTTCATCTTCTGTTCGACATCGCGAAGATTCAATTCGAACTGCCGTAACCAGTCGTCTCCCGAGCTGTTCATCGAAAGTGTGATGTTGCAGGTATAGCCAGCCCCGGCGCCTTGTCCGGTCTCATGGACGTAGCCGGTATACGGGTAGATGTGAGCGGGTGAGCCATGCAGCGAGTAGTAAAAAACGTTTGGATCATTGCGATAAATACAATCAATACCGTTACCGTGATGAACATCAAAATCCACTACCAGAAAGGTGGCATGCGGCTCTTTCTTTCTGATGGTTTCAATGGCAAGGGCAATATGGTTGATGAAACAGAATCCCTCTGCACTTTTCCTGCCTGCGTGGTGCCCTGGCGGGCGAACGAGCGCAAAACCGGCGCCATGTTCCAGCAGCGTTTCTCCCAAAGCTATGGCGCACCCTCCCGCGGCAAGAACGGCAGAGAAGGTATCCTGGCTGATATGATTATCGGGCGACATGAAATAAGCGTCTGATTGCTGGCAACTGGCTTCCAGGCGCAACAGATAATCCCTTTCATGCACCAGCTCCAGCTGTGATTTACCGGCCGGTGGCGGGACCATAAATGAGACCGGCAGGTCAGCAGGAAGTTGCACACAGCCCCTGAGGATGCTGTCCAGCCGCGCCGTGGTTTCAGGATGTTCCCCACCCACATCATGATGGAGGCAATCCGGGTGGTAAACGACCAGGAAATTCCCTTTTTTAAAGGGAAACCGTTGCTCCAGTGCTTCCACATTCACTCC
>JBAQPK010000294.1:0-4148 GCA_049305715.1 Desulfuromonadaceae bacterium
AGCCATGCCAACCACTTTGCACAGGTTTGTGTGAGGAACCATTATTTATAGACACTGGACATTCATACTTGAACTTGCCACGTGATTATGGTTTAAATAGCAAATACTCATTTTGATTGTGAAGATAAGGTATTATCCTTCCGACTGGTGGTACAGATGTCTCAAAACGTAAGCGGTTTCAAGGGCGCGGTGGCCGGTCTTTCCTTGACTGACGTCATTCAGCTGAAAGGGCACAATAAATATACCGGGGCGATTTCTGTGGAATATGGAAAAAGCCAGGGTGTGATATATTTTGTTGACGGTGAGATAATCCATGCCGAGCAGGGAGATGAATCGGGAGAACAGGCCATTTACGAAATTATCAAGTGGCCGGGCGGCACGTTTAACATTCACCCTGAAATGACTTCCAACGTCTGCACCATACACTATCGCACCGATTTTCTTCTGCTTGAAGCGCTGCGGCGCCTTGATGAAGAAAATTCGGGGGCGGCAGCGAATAGATCTGCCGGCCCGTCAGTGACACCCCGCCGTACAATGAGTAAGATAGCGGCCCGCCTGCAGGAAATCACTAATATCACCTATGCTGTTTTACTCGATAAACAGGGGACGCCGATTCAGGACTCCAGTATTGAAGCGGTGGCGCTGGCGAACAAGGGCGTTTTTCTGGCAAAAACCGGCAACGGTATCGGCGAGTTGATGGGGTTGGGCGAAGTCAAGGCTGCCGCTGTCCACACAACTAACTACAACCTGTTATTGTATGACTCCAAACAGCACTATTTAAGTATCGCGGTCAAATCCGGCTGCAACCTTGACAACGTTGAAGCCGAGATCAAGTCTGCATTTGTGCCGGCCAAGTAAGGGAACCGTACCATGAAGGATATATTGCAGCACATAAACAGTGTGGATGGTGTGATCGGCAGTGCTCTCTTCAGCCGGAAGGGGGATGTGCTTGCCCATGCGTTTCCCGCTCTTATCGATGCAGAGTCGCTAAAAAAGGCCGCTTCTTTGACCCTGGAATGTTCCCATGGTCTGCAGATATCTCAAACGCTTGACCTCCTTGAGTTACGCTACTCCGATGGCCGCATCCTCGTCAAAGCTTTTCCGGGAGCACTGCTCTTCCTGTTGTGTGCCAACAGTATAAATCTTCATGTTCTGTCGATATCGCTGAACCTTGCCGTAAAAAAACTGGAAACAAAACTTCCCGGCGAAGCCCCTGCTGCCGCTCCGCAATCTCCCCGCGAAAATTCCGGACCAGACGATGGTCTGCTCCGGATGAATATCAGCCACCTGGCCAATAAACAGGCGAGCGCCAGTTTCGATTCGCTTGGGATGGTTGCCATCAGTCAGCCTACCTCTCAATATATCTCTGATTATTACAATACCCCCTTCAAGAAACTGACCCTGACAAATTCCTTTACCGGTACGAGCGGCACCTTTCCGGTCATGGTTATGAAAGACATGGACCAGCAGTATGACGGAACCGTAATTGTAGGCCCCGGCATCGAGAAAAAGCTCAAGGTGAGCGAAGGGGACAAGGTCGAAGTCAAAATCGGGTGATCATGAAACGGCAGGTTTAAACCTGCCCTGCGATATACTTGTTAACGACGGGGAATGGGGCGACTTATTCCCCGTCGTTCGTATGTGCCTTGGGGTGAGCCTTGTCGTACACCTCCATCAGGCGGTCGATGCTGACATGGGTGTATTTCTGGGTGGTGGAGAGCGAGGCGTGTCCGAGCAGTTCCTGGATGGCACGCAGATCGGCGCCTCCCTCCAGCATGTGGGTGGCGAAGGTGTGTCTGAGCGTATGTGGTGAGATCCGTTTAAAGGCGGCGATCCTCATGACATGGAGATCGACGACCCGCGCCACGCTGCGGCGGTTGATGCGTCCGCCGCGGGTGTTGAGAAAAAGCGCGCTTCCGGCCGGATCGCTGACCCGCTGGCCAAGGTACTCCCGCAGCGCCTCCAGGGCGCGGCTGCCAACCGGGACGATTCGCTCCTTCCCTCCTTTGCCGGTCACCCGCACCATGCCGGCCTCCAGATCAAGCTCACCGATATTCAGACCGGTTAACTCGGAAACACGGAGCCCGCTTGAATAGAGCAATTCCAGAATAGCACGGTCGCGCAGAGCGTATTTCTGGTCATCGTCCGGAGTTTCCATCAGGCTGGTGGCCTGATCGATATCCAGATGAAACGGAAGCCGCTGCTCCTTTTTTGGCGTAGCGATCAGTTCGGCCGGGTTTCCGGCAATCGTGCCGCGCCGCAGCAGGAAACGGAAAAAGGAGCGGATCGCCGCCAGTTTGCGGCCAATGGAACTTTTTTTAGTGTCCCTTGACATCCCTGCCAGATAGCGTCTGAGGAGCAGATGGTCAATATCCTGAGCAGAGACCGCCTCCCCCTTCTCGCGTACGGCGAACGCCAGAAGCTGTGCCAGATCGTTGCGATAGGCCGCCAGGGTATGCGGTGAAACATCCCGCTCGGTTTGAAGGTATGCCGCGAACTGCTGTATCTGTTGATCTAATAGGGGCATGTTCTTCTATTCAAAGGAGGGCAATCCGTTTTTAAGTTTCCAGCTTTTCATGCTCTCCCGATATTTCCACTCCTGACGGTGGGAAACCGTTTTGACCCTGTTTGACGGCAGGATGTAATAGTCAAACTCCGCGACCACATCGCCGGATTGATTCTCCGGAAGGTACCTGGTAGAGAGAATGCGGAAATCGGTGATGGAGATGCCCCGTTTTTTGAAGGTCCCCACCTGTTTCTGATACTCTTCACGCTGTTCCGGATCACTGTAGGTTGCCACGGCATTTTCAAGCTCATGCCATCGCAGCATCCGGTTATACGCTTTCACACTCCGGTCAAGTTCGTCACCCAGTCCTGTTCGGGTCGCACAGGCGGTCAGCGTCAGACAGGCAAAACACAGCAATACCGTTACTACCCTTGTCATGGTTGTTTCTCCCCTTCGCGCCGCTGGATATGTTCGATCAGCTCCACCGCCAGCTCGTACTTGCCGAAAGGGGGGATCAGGTAATACCCACCGACAGAAGCGATCGTTGCATCGATAAACTCCTTGGCGATCGACAGGCCCTCGCGTGCCCCCGCCTCCCTGTCAAGTCCCTTCATACGGGCCCGGACGGAGTCCGGTACGGTTATTCCCGGCACTTCATTGTTCAGATATTCGGCATTGCGCTCGCTGACCAGCGGCATGAGCCCGGTTAGAAACGGGATCATGCAGTCACGGGTCGCCTCCAGCGCAGCAAAAAGAATTGCCGGATCGTAGATCGGTTGACTTTGGGCAAAGCGGGCACCGTTGAGGATTTTTTTTCGCAGCCGCTGGGCCTGGACAGCCATGTTCCCCGTACTGGGGTTGAAGGCGGCGCCGATCGTGAATCCGGTCCCGCCTCCGATCGGGTTACCGATCGCATTGACCCCGCTGTTCAAATCGCTCAGCAACTTGATCAGCGTAAGAGAGTGGAGGTCGAAAACCGACGTGGCACCGGCGTGATCCCCCATTGTCGCAGGATCGCCGGTTACGGCAAGGATTGAGCGGATGCCGAGCAGGCTGGCGCCCATCAGGTCGGACTGCATGCCGATCAGGTTCCGGTCACGGCCGGTGATATGCACGATGACTTCGATACCAACTTCACGCTGAATAAGGTTTCCCAAAGCAATGTTGCCCATCCGGGGTCGGGCCAGCGGGTTCTCTGCCAGGTTGATGGCATCGGCGCCCGCTTCCTTTAGACACCTGGCGCCAGCGATGATCCGGCTGCAGTCGAGCCCCTTGGGCGGATCGAGTTCTACGGTAATGACCGTGCGGTTTCCCCAGTTGTCCAGAAAAGAGGCTGCCTTCGGAGGGGCTTGCGGGGAGTCGGGAATGGAAATCAGCGGGGTCCTGTTCCGTGTTGCCGGATGACAGCCGGCTATTGCCTGGGCCAGCGCGGCAATATGGTCAGGTGTCGTGCCGCAGCACCCCCCCACGAGGTTTGCCCCGGCCGCAACCATCTCCCGTGCCATGGCGGCAAAGTAATCCGGGGTGGCACGGTAGATGTAACGACCATCAAGGTACTCGGGGAAACCGCTGTTGGCGTAGGCGCTGACCGGCTTGTCCGTCATTGCCGCCAAACGTTTGATTACTTTAAGCAGTTCCAGTG
>JBAQPK010000295.1:0-5345 GCA_049305715.1 Desulfuromonadaceae bacterium
GTTCATGCGTATCTTCCGTAATCGCGGTTTCAACTGACTTCGCATACGGTATAAGGCCTTCCCCGGCTGACCGTAGCGCTTCTTCTAACACAGCAACCCTCTCCTCTCGAAATTCCTTGCCGTTGTAATCCTGGGATAAACGTTCCATTTCCGCACCCGCTTCCTGCAAATACCATCGAATTTTGCCGTCTGGATTTTTCAGCGGGCGTCAGGTCCATATTTTTTCTGAGCACGAGCGGACTTATGAATGATTTTGCGCATACTGCATATTGATTATTAAATTTTAATTGCTATTGGTAACGTTCTTGGTGTATACCCGAAAAGGTTGTGGGACTTTCCCGTTGCTGTCACACAGTGCGCCGTATCAATTCGGCATCGAAGGGTACCGACATGCAGAGATGCTCGACAGGATGCAGACTGCTATTGATCGCGCCGGCGTTGCTCGTACTGCTGCAGGTGGCCCATGTACTACACCATCATCACCTCGATTCTTATTATGATGCCGAAGACTCGCTGAACTCCTTTCCTGCAGAATTTTATCCTGATCATATACAACCGGATACGTTGATCCGTCTTGCGTCACCCGTTCTGTTATCCTCCCCCTCCTGTTTGTGGATTCGTACTCCTGACAGCCCTGAGGCGGCGATCACAGCCCTGATTTCCGCCCCCCCCCAGAGCCGGGCTCCACCATTCAGGCCGTTTTCCTGACTCCATATTAGAAACTGCCGTACATTGAGATCTGTACATCCCTGGGAGTTTTTTTACCCCCCTGCTTCGTTGAGCAAACATTTTCTTCCTGGAGGATTTCGTCCATGTATTCACATTTTTCCCGGTTTATCACCCTGTTGCTCCTTTCAGTTGCCTGTGCTCTTCCCGCACATGCCGAGCAGGGACTGGCCATTGACCCGGCCACCTGCCTCGGATGCCACAGCAACAAGATGTCCATTCATGATTTTGCAGCGTCCGTCCATGGCAAGAATGCCTGCACCAGCTGCCATGTGGACATAATCGATCTCGTCAAACACATGAAAGGTGAGATCAAAGTCCAGAAGGTACAGTGCGAGCGCTGCCACAAAAAACAGACTGCTGAGCATTATGCCAGTGTCCATGCTGAAAAGGGTGTGACCTGTGCACAGTGTCACACCGACGTCCATACCCATACGTACTGGAAGAATGACAAACGCATCGCGGTTGCCAAGTGCATCCAGTGCCATGACAAGGAAGCGGTCTATCAGAGGTCGGTTCACGGCAAGGCGGTAGCGGCCGGCAATATGGATTCTGCCGCCTGCAATGACTGTCACAACCTGCACGATATCAAAAAACTCGGCAAGGACAATGAGCACCGCGAGTTCCACACCAAGGTCTGCATGAAATGCCACAGCGACGAAAATATGATGGCCAGGAACAAGGTCACGAATGTTGCGGTCAAATCCTACATGGAGAGCTACCACGGCAAGAATTACCGTCTCGGGTTCCCCGATAAAGTAGCCGGCTGTGCGGATTGCCATACCGCTCACTCGGTATTGCCGAAATCTGATCCGCAATCCAGCGTCAACCCGGCCAATATGGTTAAGCAGTGTGCCGTGTGCCACTCCAAGGCGACGCCGCTCTTCGCCAAGTTCTATTCCCATGGCGAGATGACCGATCGCCACAACTACCCGATCCTGTTCTACACGTTTGTTGCCATGACCGGACTGCTGCTTTCCACGTTTGCCGTTTTCTGGGTACACACACTGCTCTGGATGTTCCGCGGCTTCGTCGAAAACCGTGAGAAGGCCGACATGCTGGCATCGGGGGAATACTGCCACCACATCATTCCCGAAGCCCACAAACAGTATCGTCGCTTCAACCACCTGCATATCTTCATGCACATCCTGGTCATCACCAGCTTCCTGCTGTTATCCATGACCGGCCTGCCGCTCAAGTTCAACACTCAGGCATGGGCACATACACTCATGAGTCTGTATGGCGGTGCAGCAAATGCCGCCCTGCTGCACCGCGTTGGCGCCGCAATCACGTTCGTCTATTTTGGTCTGGCGATCGTGATGAGCATCAACTTCCTCTTTATCAGAAAAGACATCAAGGGCAATCCATTACAGCGCCTGTTCGGGCCGGATTCGCTCTGCTTCAATCTGCGCGATATCAAGGATGTGTACTTCATGGTCAGATGGTTCTTCTTCAAGGGACCGAAACCAACCTTCGAGCGCTGGACCTACTGGGAAAAATTCGACTTCGTCGCGGTCTTCTGGGGTATGTTCGCTATCGGCGGATCAGGGCTGATGCTCTGGTTCCCCGAATTTTTCGGGCTGTTCCTGCCCGGATGGGCTTTCAACGTGGCCACGATAGTCCACTCCGACGAAGCGCTTCTGGCTACCGGCTTCATCTTCTCGGTCCACTTCTTCAATACCCACGGACGCCCCGAGAAGTTCCCGATGGACTTCGTTATCTTCAATGGCCAGATTGCCAAGGAAGAGATGCTCGAAGAGCGCGGCGATCAGTGGAAACGCTACGAAGAAGAGGGGATCACCGAGCAGTTTGCCTGCACGAAAACCAGTGGTGTCGTCTATGACTTCCTGGTCAAGGGCTTCGGATTTTCCGCCCTCTTCATTGGCCTCGGACTGATGGTGCTGATGATCCTGGCCTTCCTCGGAGGAGGCGGGCACTGACACACATAATTGAATAAGATGAATTGGGGGGCGAATCAGCCCCCCTTTTTTTCGCTTGAAGAGTCTGCCTTTGGCTATTGTTATCTTTTTCAGGTGTCAGTAACAACTCCCTTTTGAGAGGGACCGGCAGACTGCTTCTGCCATTTGCCCAAGGCGATGGACTCAATGGCTGCCGCCATACCGAAGGAAAATATACTGAAAACAAGGGGCAAACCATGGGTTCCAAGCAGATCGTAGAGAAATACCTTTATTGCTCCGACAACGGTAACGAGAATGGCAACATTACGAATTTCCTTATTCTGTCGCAGATATGCCACCACAATCAGCACAATGGCCGCTGCATTGATGAGTACCGACTGCCCACAGCGGAAGGTATCGCGCTGTATTTCGACCGGAACAAGTTGTATCGCCTGAAAGATCCCCACCCTGATCATGAAAAAACTGCTGGCCAGGCCGCCCAGCAAAAGCAGGACGGCACTCCGGTCGTTGCGGTCAAATGCATCGAAAAGTGCCGAAGCGGCGGGAACAGGCCAACGCCGGCACCATTGGTAGTGATAGATCGAGATGACGGCCAGAAGACCGGCGGGAAGCATGTTGATCGGATCGGTTGCTCCTGTCCCTTCACCGCGCAGCACAAAGGCAAGCGCCACACAGGAGTAGATATTCATCAGATAGGTAGTGCCCCGCAGGCCGCCATTCTCCCAGACGCGGGAAACAATCGCCATGGTAATCGCCACGAGTGAGATCACCGGTAACGACAGAACGAACGCTCCGGTTGCCGCCGGCAGCGCAATGACCAGAAGGGAGGCCCCGGAGAACGCGAAGGTATTGGTCCCGGGTGCTCCATCGGTGTCGCGCCGGGCGCACCAGAACGTCAGGCCCAAGAGGACGACAGCGCCAAGCAGGCCGATCACACCAAGAAAGTTCACGTTCATCTGCCTGGCTTCAATCACGTGGCGGGCCAGCGTAAAGGCCCAGATCACGTTAAGAGTCGGCAGGCTGAAGTCGAATCTGGATATTTTTCGACTGCCGGCGTTGACGATGCCGAGCAGGGAGAGGAAGATAAAGGTCAGGAAGAAAAGTGCCAGCACCGGCAGGTACCAATCAGAGGCCAGCTCAGGAGGAATATCCTCTCCCTTGCGCAGCAGCATGCCCAGCCTGACACCCCAGAGCTGCAGCATGACCATCGTAACGACCAGTACCGACCAGCGCAGCCATGAACAGCGCTTCAGCTGTGCCGCAAAATAGCCGAGCACGTTGGCGGTGTAGAGTACAAGGGCAAGATAGGGGAAGAAAGGGTGGGGATAGTCAATCGCCGCCCCGGCGAAGCACATGCCGAGAACCCCGACCGAAATGGGGACAAAGGCATTGAAGCGGCGGCTCATGAGTGCCATGCCGAAGCCTGTCGCCATCAGCGTGAGGTACGCCGGCACCAGCGGCAGCGACTTGAAGTGCATGTGCGTTTCCACCACGATCGTCGACATGAGAACGACGCCGCACGCGGCAAAAACCGGGGCCAAAGGGCTTTCCCTGGCGTATTTGTACCAGCCGAAGATCATCAGCCCCGCCGCGTAGCCCATGCCGAGGCCCGAGCCGATCAGTTTGCTGACGAGGCCGCTGTCGGTGACCGTCCGGAGGACAAGCGCAACAACCATCAAAAAGCAGACTGTGGCGAGACGCGGCAGGACCGCATTCCTGCCGGCCCAGCTGAGTACCTCCTCCGAAAGTTCAGGCAAATCCTCGTCGGGGTACTCTCGGGCAATTTGCCGCGTCTTGGGAACCGGAGCCTCGGCTGCAGGGACATCTTCGGTGCTTATGTGCGCGCTCAGGCGGTCCAGCTGTCGCTCAAGCATCTGTATGCGGCTCTCAAGCTCCTTTTCCCGTTTTTCAAGCGCCTCATCTGCTGTTGACATCCGCCCCCCTGTCTACAGACATCAGCTTCACCGGATGTTATCCGGAGATATCTTGCAGTAACCCATGGAATCCACCGTGAGACCCTGCAATCAGTGAGAATCCTTCACGCCGAACACCGGCAGCACTCTGGTAACCAGGTAGAAGAGCACAAAAGGCGTCGTGATAACGGTAAGTGCTCCAAACAACCCCTCTTTGAACAATTCAAGACTGCTCGGCCAGATGGGGAGATGATAATCCATGAAGCCGGAGAATGAGGCGGAGAAGGCCTGGCCGCCGATGACGACATTCCAGCGCATCATGAAGACTCCCATCAGCACGAGTAGCGTGCCGATCAGTGCCCGCCGAATGGTCAGTCCCGGCATCTTGAAGATGATGAATGGAACAAGATTTCCCAGACCGTACTGGAGAATAAATATCTTGAAAAAGTCTCTTTCGTAGATTATGCGGCGCAGGATATCCCAGGATTTAACCGCTGTGTAGGTGCGGAAGATCAGGTCGAGCAGCTCCAGGGTGATGGCCAGGATCAGGAACATGACAAGATATTTGACGGTAATGGTAACTACATTTATCTCGGCACTCTTGAGTTCCTCAACCGAGGGGAGCCTCATGTAGCTCTTCTTTTTTCTCTTCCAGGTGGAGAGCAATTTGCGGATCTCCATGGTGACGATATAGGTGACGATGCAGAGTGCGATCCCCGATACGACCGCCGAACAGATGAAGATAACCGGCATGAGCGGAGTCATCCAGAGGGCGTTGGCTTTGACC
>JBAQPK010000296.1:0-4323 GCA_049305715.1 Desulfuromonadaceae bacterium
CCTGATGAACCTCGGTTTTTTTGAAGAGGCGAACGTTGCTACCGCCAAAGGGAGCGCCAGCAATAAACTCAATGTGAATGTCGATGTCAAAGAGAAACCAACCGGCACATTCAGCATAGGTGGTGGCTACAGCTCCCTGGACGGTTTTATCGGCCAGGGCTCCGTCCAGCAGGCCAACTTCCTCGGACTGGGGCTGAAAGCAAACCTTTCCGCATCTCTCGGCGGGAAATCGCAAACATATGCGCTTGGGCTGACCGACCCGTATTTTATGGATTCAAAGTGGACGCTGGGGGGTGACATTTACCGTTCCGAGCGCGATTATACCGATTATACCCGCAGACTCGTCGGTGGAGACATCAAGGGTGGATATCCGATCAATGATCATATCGGTACATTTTTGATGTATAAGTATGAAGTCAAGAATATTTTTACGCCGAGTATTGCATACCAGACTTTTAACGCAACAGACCCCGGAAACTACCCACTTGGGGAGACAACCACAAG
The DNA here is from genome assembly GCA_049305715.1 of Desulfuromonadaceae bacterium. GTDB lineage: Bacteria > Desulfobacterota > Desulfuromonadia > Geobacterales > Pseudopelobacteraceae > JACRCG01. The sequence continues at coordinate 505 of JBAQPK010000296.1, forward strand.
TTCCATATACAGCAGTATCACTCACAACAACACCGACTACCGGATGGATCCCTCGACAGGCATGATCAATTCATTTTCGGTTGAATACGCCGGTTTGGGGGGAGATAACAAATATGCCCGCTTTATCGTGGATAATACCTACTTTCATCCTCTCTACAAGAAGCTGATCGCATCAACAAAATTGACTCTGGGCTATATCCGGGAGGTCGGGCAGCCGATCCCGATCGATGAGAAGTTTTACCTTGGCGGTATTTATTCACTCCGCGGTTACAAGTCCAGGAGCGTCTCGCCGACAAACCCTCCAAACCCGGCAGTTGACAGCAACATTCTCTACCTCGGGGGCAACAAGGAAATCATCGGCAATATCGAATTGACGTTTCCGCTGCTCACCGAAGTAGGCCTTAAAGGGGTTCTGTTTTTCGACTACGGCAACTCTTTTGACGACAAATCAGCCGTTTTTGATACCATGCTGACGAGCTATGGCTTTGGGATTCGCTGGGCCTCTCCCATCGGCCCGCTCCGTCTTGAATATGGCATCCCGATCAACCCACGTAACGTCATCGACAGTACAAGTGGCCGACTCGAATTTTCTATCGGCACCATGTTCTAGCGCCCCCTCCCTAATACTCAGGGAATTAAAGCCTCCACCCAGCGGGGGGAGGTTGGAGGGGGGAGTGTTGCAGCTTTAGTAATATTTCAGTTTATAAGGGCATGAAAGCCCACAACATTAAAGGAGAAGTATCCATGAAACGCATTATTCTGGCAGGTATCGTAGCGGCATGTATTGCGTCAACATCAGTTTTTGCAGCTGACATAAAACTCGGCTATATCGACATGCAGCGTGCACTGAACGGTTCCGAGGCGGGTAAAGAGGCCAAGGAGCAGCTGGCCGCCAAAGTCAAGAAGTATCAGGACGAGATCAATGTCAAACAGGAAGAGCTCAAAAAGATAAAGGATGAACTGGAAAAGCAGGGGATGCTGCTCTCCGATTCCGCTCGTGCCTCCAAAGAGAAGGATTATCAGAACAAGCTGAAAGATTTTCAACGTTTCACCAAGGATGCCCAGGATGAACTGCAGGGGAAAGATGAAGAACTGACCCGCAAAATCCTGGAAGGGATGGAGAAGGTCATCCAGGAGTATGGTCGCCAGAAAGGGTACACTTTTATCTTTGTCAAAAATGAAAGCATGCTGTTCGTCGACGAAAAGGCTGATCTGACTGAAGACGTGCTGAAACTGTTCAATTCGAACCGGAAGAAGTAACGCTATGACACAGTCACGGACAGTTACAGAGCTTGCCGATTATCTCGGCGGAGTCGTAAAAGGTGACGGGACTGCTTTGATTTCAGGCCTGGGGGCTCTTGAAACCGCCGGTCCTGACGCACTTACCTTTCTCGCAAACCCCAAGTATGCCGCCAAGGTGGCAGAGACATCCGCCGGCGCCGTTCTGATGGTGCCAGGGGGTGAACGCTATGGCCGTACCGCCATTGAAGTTGCCAACCCTTATCTCGGTTTTGCCAAACTGCTGACGCTCTTCTACACCTCTCCTCACGAACCGCTGGGAGTGCTTCCGGAAGCAATCGTCAGCGAAACGGCAACCATTGGCGAAGGGGCCAGCATTTATCCGGGGGCCTGCATCGGCAGGAATGTTGTCGTCGGGTGCCGCACGACCATCTATTCGGGCGCGATAATCTACGATAACGCCATTATCGGCGAGGATTGCACGGTTCACGCCAATGCAGTTGTCCGGGAACGCTGCCGCATCGGCAACCGCTGCGTCATTCAACCGGGGGCGGTGATCGGTTCTGACGGCTTCGGGTATGCACCCGATGGCAGCGGCTACTACCGCATTCCGCAGATCGGCATTGTCGTGCTGGAGGATGATGTGGAGATCGGAGCAAATACCTGCATCGATCGCGCTGCTATCGACGTAACCCGGATCAGACGGGGCACGAAGCTGGACAACCTGGTGCAGATTGCCCACAACTGCCAGATCGGTGAAGATTGCATGATCGTGTCCCAGGTTGGAATTTCAGGGAGCACAAAGGTCGGAAATCACGTCACGCTGGCCGGCCAGGTCGGCGTTGCCGGGCATCTCTCTATCGGTGACAATGTACTGGTTGGCGCCCAATCAGGTGTACCAAGCTCGCTGCCGGCCAATGCCGCCTATAGCGGAACACCGACCATGCCGCACAAGGAATGGCTGAAATCTGCCATGGTTGTGCCCCGCCTGCCGGAGTTAAAGAGAACGGTTTCAGCTCTTGAGAAGCGGGTTGCAGAGCTTGAGACCATTTTTAAACAGAACAGTCAGGAGAGTTAATATGCAACTGGATATCAACGAAATCATGAAAATACTTCCGCATCGCTATCCATTTCTGATGGTCGACCGGATAATTGAAGTGGATCATGGCACACGCTGCGTAGGCCTGAAAAATGTTTCCATCAACGAGCCGTTTTTCCAGGGACATTTCCCTGGACACCCGGTCATGCCGGGAGTGCTGATTATAGAGGCGATGGCCCAGGTGGCCGGCATCATGGCGTATCTGGCCTCCGATGAGGCAATCCGCGCCAAGGTAACCTACTTTATGGCGATCGACAATGCCCGCTTCCGTAAGCCGGTATCCCCCGGCGACCAGTTGCGCATCGAGGTTACGACGACGATGAATCGTCGAGGAATCTGGGGAGTGGCCGGAAAAGCATACGTTGGCGACTCTCTGGTAACCGAGGCCGATCTTAAAGCGACGTTTGCAGACTCACCGAAATAATATTCCGTCCTCCTCCTTTTGGGGAGGGAGATTTACAGGAGAGATATCATGATTCACCCGACTGCGATAATCGACTCAACAGCCAACCTGGCCACAGACGTAGAAATAGGCCCATACGCCATCATCGGCAAGCATGTCACGATCGGCAAGGGGACGACCGTCGGCGCTCATGCAGTCATCGGTGACTGGACGGAAATCGGTGAAAACAACCTGATATTCCATCAGTCATCGGTCGGCGTACCGCCGCAGGATCTCAAGTACCGGGGGGAAGAGTGCTGGACCAGGATCGGCGACAACAACATGATTCGCGAATTCGCCACCATTCACCGGGGCACGGTTACCGGACACGCCGAAACCGTCATCGGCAACAACAACATGTTCATGGCCTATTCTCACGTGGCTCATGACTGCCGCATCGGCAATGGCGTTGTCATGGCAAATGTGGCCACCCTGGCGGGACACGTCACCATCGAGGACAACGTCATCCTCGGTGGACTGGTGGCCGTTCACCAGTTTACCTCCATTGGAATGAATTCGATGATTGGCGGCGGCACAATGGTCTCTCTGGATATCCTCCCCTTTGCTATAGCAACCTCCGCACGGCGACGCGATACCAAACTGCGTGGCCTTAACCTGATCGGTCTCAAACGGCGCGGATTCTCCGCCGGTACAATCAACGAGCTGAAAAAAGCTTACAAAACCCTCTTCATGGCCGGCCTGAAGATGCCGGATGCCATCTCCCGCATCAAACAGGAAATCACAGACTGCCCCGAAGTCGATTACCTGCTGGCTTTCATTGAAAAGTCCAAGCGAGGGATCTGCCGCGGATGAGTATTCTCAGAACTGCCGTTATCGGAGTGGGGTATCTGGGGAATTTTCATGCCCAGAAATATGCCGCGATGAAGGATGTCGATCTGGCCGGAGTTGTGGATAACGACCCTGAACGTGCGGCAGAGGTCGCTGCCGCGTTGGGAACCCGTTCATTCAGCGATCATCGTGACCTGATCGGCCAGGTGGATGCGGTCAGCGTTGTTGTCCCCACCCAGTTCCATTATGC
>JBAQPK010000297.1:0-5337 GCA_049305715.1 Desulfuromonadaceae bacterium
GTTTGATAAGCATGGGTTCCTCTCTCAGATAGAATGGTTGGTCGCGCTTCCATAACTACCTGATGGAACTCATGCTTTTCAATTGTTAAAGAACAAAATCACGCCCTACTTACTGTGACGAACCATATTTTTAAATGTTATTTCTGACATCCCCGTTATCGTTGATTAATACTTGTTTTGACGGTTAATTTTGACAGTGCTGGATAGGCGCCAAAATTTAATGAATAGTGGCAACATTAAGGAATAAACTTTGACTTTCATTCCCGGTTTAAAGTATAAGCGCGTACAAGCTGTATACATAGAGAGTGTCTGATATACGATAATACTAAACCATTCGCGAGAATGGGGCGGAAAGCCTACAGGGTCTCCAAGAGACAGCCGGGTTGCCGAAATATCCTGAAAAGATATAAGGCCCCGGCTTTTTTGCGTTCTAGGGACGGGTAAATGCCAACTCTAGACCGGCAACATTTCAGTTTTATAATTTTATATGTAATTACGTATAAAATAGTTGACATTAGTATTATTTGCTGTAAATGTACCATGAAATCATTGTTTTCATGGGATATGCTTATGAATGCATTAAATAAAGTGAAATCAATTAGGGAGTCGCGCCTGATGAGCAAGTCGGAACTTGCCAAAAAAGCAGGCGTGTCAACTCTGACCATAGATCGTATAGAACGAGGCGAGAAATGCCGCATGGAAACCATGCGGAAAATCATTCTTGCTCTGGGATACAGTCTTGAAGATAAAAACAAAGTATTTCAGGATCAGGAATAACGGGACTGGATATGTTTCTTTTTAAGAAGAATAAAGAGGTCGTAGGCATAGACATCGGATCAAGTTCCGTGAAGATCGTTCAACTAAAGGACAACAAAGGGTCCTTCCAGTTGCTGAATGTGGGTATTTTCCCCTTACCACCCGAGGCAATAGTTGATAATACCCTGATGGACAGCTCTTCAATTGCTGCGGCAATAAAAAATCTTGTCACAAGTCTCGGTATAAAAATCAAGGATGTCGCCTGCTCAATCTCCGGTAATTCGGTCATTATCAGGAAAATAGTACTTGCGGCAATGCCGCAGGAAGAACTGGAAGATCAAATATCGTGGGAGGCCGAACAGTACATCCCCTTCGATATTAATGATGTAAACATGGACTTTCAGATTTTGTCGCCGGACAGTAATGATCCGTCCAAGATGAATGTCCTGCTGGTTGCCAGCAAAAAGGATATTATTAACGATTATGTATCGGTATTTAGTGCGGCAGGAATGCAACTTTCGGTTGTTGATGTTGATTCTTTTGCTGTTCAGAACGCATTTGAAGTCAATCATGACTATCGCTCTGAAGAAATCATCGCCTTGGTGAATATTGGCGCCAGTGTAATGAATCTCAATGTCATTAAAGAAGGCATTACGCTTTTTACCCGCGATGTGCAGATGGGGGGCAATCTTTATACTGAAGAAATTCAGAAGCAGATGGGGATAAGCGGTGAAGAGGCCGAAACAGGAAAGCTGCTTGCGCATGAGTCACATAATGAGCCGCTTAAAAAAGTTATTGTGAAGGTTAATGAATCAATTGCTCAGGAAATAAGGCGTTCGCTTGATTTTTATAATTCGACCGCAAGTGACGACCGGATTTCAACTGTTTTTATAAGCGGCGGTTGTTCAAAGGCCTATAAGCTCATCGAAACTATTTCTGCAAGAATTAGTCTGCCGGTAGAGAAACTCAATCCTTTTGCAAAGATAAAATATAACGAGAAAGATTTTGACCCTGAATACCTTCAGGAGATCGGCCCGTTTATGGCGGTACCGCTCGGACTTGCAATCAGGAGGGTAGGGGATAAATGATAAAAATCAATCTTTTACCCGTCAGGGCGGCAAGAAAGAAGGAAACTGCAATTCAGCAATTAGTTATAGCCGGCGTTGTTGTTGCTTTAATTGCCCTGATTGTCACATCGCTCTATATGGTTAAGCGTGTTCAGGTGGCTACCGCCAAAGACGATATAGCTTCGGCAAATAAAAAAATAGATGAACTTAAAACCAAGATAGGCAAACTCGAAGAACTTAAAACCCTAAAAGAACAGGTTAAGAAAAAGCTTGATGTTCTTTCGCAGCTACGAAAAAACAAGACCGGTCCGGCGCAGAGATTGGCGCTGTTAAGTGATCTTACGCCCGAAAGGTTGTGGCTTACAAATTATACTGAATCCGGTCCGGATATCAAACTATCAGGAATCGCCTTCACTGAAGAGCTGATTGCCCAATTTATGAAGTCTCTTGAAGCATCCAGTGACTTTATAACCGTAGAGTTGGTTGTTTCTGAACAAACGATGGTTGCAGAGACAAAACTGAAGAAATTTGACATAACGATGAAGCTGGAGTCAGCGGCACCGCAACCTTCGGTTGCTTCCGCCGGGAAAAAATAATGCACATCATTCAGGCGGTCTGAATATGGATCCTAGTGTAGAAAAAATACTTAAGCTTCCTGTCAAACAGAAGATTCTGATTCTTGTCTTGATCTCTGTTCTTGAGGCTGCAGCTTTAGTCTGGTTTTTGTATCTTCCAAAATACAAGGAATATGAAGGCGTTAAAGCGCAGCTTGCTACATTGCAGAGTGAAATTGATGAAAAAACCAGGATAGCCAATAATCTTCCAAAACTGAAATTGGAATATGAAAAGCTGAATCAGGAGCTGGCACTGGCATTAACGGAACTGCCAAACTCTAAAGAGATCCCATCGCTGTTGACCAGTATTACTACTTTGGGTAAAAACGCCGGGCTTGATTTTCTGACGTTCCGTCCCAAAGGCGAGGTTCCCAAGGATTTCTATGCGGAGGTGCCGGTCGATATTGTTGTTTCCGGGTCATACTTCAGTGTTGCTAATTTCTTTGCAGCAGTTGCAAATCTGCCTCGAATCGTAAATATTACAAATGTCGCGTTTGCGGATATCAAAAATGTCAATAATCGCATGATGACCAAGGTTACGTGTCTTGCTACCACATTCCGCTTCCTTGATAAGAAAGAGATTAAGGATGATAAAAAAGCTGCTCCAAAAAAATAATAATTTTTCAGTGCTCGTCGTCGGCCTTGTCTGTGCGCTTTTGTTTTCGGCTTGCAGTAAAGAACAGGCGCCGGCTCCTGCTCCTGCGCAGCCTGTTAAAACAGCGGCCGTACCGCCGAAACCTGTCCAAAAGCAGGCAAGTTCTGCGCTGCATCTCCCCACCCCGCCTGTAAACCAATTTGATTTCAGCAATAAAAAAGATCCGTTCAAGCCTTTCGTCGCTGTTAAGGCTGAACCCAAAAACACGCCTGAAGCACGTAAAAAAGCCCTGCGTAATGCTCTGCCGATTCACAGTTTTGATGTCAGTCAGTTCAAGCTGATTGGCATAGTCACCGGCGGTCGTGAAAATCAGGCAATGGTGACTGACCCCAGTGGAAAAGGGTATGTGCTGAAAGTTGGAATGACCATAGGAAAAAATGACGGAAAGATCACCTCGATCAGCTCAAATGGAGTTAGTATTCTAGAACAATTTAAAGATGACAATGGCAGGGTCCGGAAAGAGAATATAAAACTTACCCTTCCCAAGAAGCAATAAGGAGGTCCGCATGGAGTGGAAGACACACACATTGAAAATTGCGCTCTTAACATTTTTTATAGTTGCAGTTTGTTTGGCGGCAGCGCCGGGTATCGCCGTCACTGCTGAAAAGCCGGATGCGAAAAAACTTGCCAGTATCGAATCTATTGTGCCGACGGGCGAAGGGCCTGCCACTGAATTGACGATAAAGCTGACGTCTCCTGCCGTATTTACAAGCCACAAAACAACATCGCCACTGCGCCTTGTGATCGATTTTACGCAGGTTACGACAGGAAACGTCTCTGCACCGGTACTCGTTAATAAAGGGAATTTCAAAAAAGTTACTGCAGAACGTTTTGATACTGAAGCAGGTGTACTGACCCGGGTTGAAATTGAGCTTGTAAATGATGATGAAGCGGTGATTTCTTCAAATCCAGCCAGCCCAGGAGAGTATAAAGTATCCTTTCCTGAATTTACTGGAAACGTTTCCCCTTCGGCAGCAAAAGAAAATGCAGACAAGCTCCCCGCGGTTACTGAGCCACCGGTCGCAGCATCTGCTCCCGCACCCGGTAATGGAGCGCAAATACACACTTTAACCGCCGTATCCGTCAATAAAAATATCATCACTCTTGCTCTTGATGGAGCAATCAGCGACTTTAAAGCCTTCAGGCTGAATAAACCTGAGCGGTATGTTGTCGATTTAATGAATGTAAAAAGCGGTTTGTCAACCCGGCTATTGCCATTGAATGTTTCCGGAGTTGCTTCAGCGCGAATCGGCCTCTATCCGGATAAAGTGCGTGTTGTTTTCGACTCCATAAACGGAAGTTTTCCTGAGGCAACCGCCGTCAAAACGGATTCCGGTGTGGTCATAACTCTGGATGCTGCAAATACAGCTTCTACGCAAGGTAATGAGCCTGCGGAAGGAAAAATAACTTCGCAAGCCAAAGCTGAAGCCCCGGCCGACGAACAGCCTGAGGCCGTGGTGAAACCCGAGCCGGCAAAACCAGCGGTTTCAGATAAGCTCATTCCAAAGAAACCAAATCAGTTATCCCGTGCAACAGCAATTGAGATGATCGATTTTCAGGTGGTTAACGGCATATCGAGAGTGTCAGTAAAGGCAAACGGGTATATTACCGTAGATCAGCCGGCTAAAACTCCCGGGTACGTTACTCTGATAATCAAGAATGCAGCACTGCCAAAAAAACTGCAGCGTTCCCTTGAAACCCGTTCTTTTGTTTCCCCGGTGCTGCGTGTTACACCACTCGCTGTTAAAACGAAAAAAAGCACTGATACCAAAATACGTATAGCTATACGTGTTGACGCCCCTTTTGAATATCGTCAGGAAGGGGACATGTTTTATATCGACTTTAAACATCCAGAAGGTTTGGCCGGTGATAAACTGATTATTGAAGCAACTTCAGGTCAGAAAAGGCCACCAGTTCTTCAGAAATATGCTTCTGCCACTGGTGAGGACATTTCGTCCGACCTTTCTGTTCCAGAATCCGCCGGTAAGACTGTTACCCCTTCGCGCGGCTACAAGGGGCGCAAAGTTACTCTGGAATTCGCGGATGCTGAAGTCAGAAAGATATTCCAGCTTCTTTCGGAAGTCAGTAACAAGAACTTTGTACTCGGTGATGATGTTACCGGTGCAATCAGCCTTAAACTTGTTAATGTTCCGTGGGATCAGGCGCTGGATATTATTTTGGATACAAAAGGGCTCGATAAGCGCGAGGATGGGAATATCATTCTTATAAAAGGCAAGGGTAAGTT
>JBAQPK010000298.1:0-6064 GCA_049305715.1 Desulfuromonadaceae bacterium
AGGTTGGACCAGGTCAGCATGAGCACTGAAACCAAGGCCGCAACCAAACCTGTGGTGCCGTCACTTTCCGTTTGGTCACGATACCGGTCAAGCAGAACCAGCAGCGCCATAAAGCAGACGAATGAGAACATGTGGGGGCGTTCGACGGGGTAAACCTCCAGCATCTGCACGGCGCCAAGAAGCAGCAGACAGACTGCCGCGGGCTGCCGCAGGTCACAGCGGGAGGCGAACAGGGCTGCCATGGCTCCCGCCAGGGCCACACGCACGAAGGCTATGCCCCACCAGCCGCCCAGGGCATACAGGAATGCGTAGATGGTTTGGGAGAACCAGTACGAGGTCAGGATAAAGCCTGCACGCAGATCGTTGGCGGACGGGGGGGCGAGCAAAAAAGGATCAACGGCGGGGAGTTCCTTGTGTTGCAGAATCCACTGTCCGGTCTTGAGGTGCCAGAAAAAATCGGGGTCGGCAATGGGGCGCATCAGGTAGAGTGCTACAATAGCGACAGTGAAGACGAGTAGAGCGAGTGCTGTTTTATGGGAAAAGGTAAGGTTTTGAAGAGACATATGTGAGATCCGTTAACCTGATAAAATCAAAATATTTAACGCAAAGTCGCGAAGGCGCAAAGCCGCAAGGGGAAAACAAAGGTAGTCTTGTATTTTGCCTGTGTGTTAATTAACTGTTTTATAACCCATTAACGACGCGGTGAATACCATTACTAACCAGCTTTTCACCAAAGTTAATCACAATGGCCAGTTTCAGGTTCATCATTCTCAAGTACGTCAAAGCCTGAGTCTCAGCTATAGTATTGTATTGAGCCGCTGACTTGACCTCAACCACCACCTTGCTGTCAACCAACAGGTCCAAGCGTAAGGGCGCTGCAAGCTGGACTCCTTTGTACACCAACGGAATTGATATTTGCCTTTCAACGGGAACGCCGCGATACTCAATCTCCCAGGCCAGCGCCTCCTCGTACACACTCTCAAGGAGTCCCGGACCGCCAAGAGTACGATGCACTTCAATCGCGCAATCCACAATAATTTTGCTGAGTTCATTTTCAGTCATTGTTACCCCGCTATAATCATCAACGCAAAGCCGCGAAGGCGCAGAGGCGCGAAGGGAAAATTAAGAAAGTTTTTTTGTTTTTAAGTCTTTTCTGGTTTACCCCTTTTTTAAATCTTTACTTTGCGTCTTGGCGCCTTTGCGTTAAAGAATTGCCTTTCTTATGTGCTGTTTTCATAAAAGTATTTCCCGGATAGCCCCGACGATCCGCTCCTGTTCGGCTTCCGTCAGGTCATTGTAGAATGGCAGACGTACCAGCCGGTCACTGATGCTTTCCGTCACCGGGCAGTCGCCTGGCCGCCCGCCGAAGCGCTCGCCCATGGGGGAAAGATGCAGCGGCAGGTAGTGGAAAACGCTGAGGATGCCTCGCTCCTTCAGTCCGGTGATCAGACGTTGACGTGCATCCAGTGAAGGCATGAGCAGATAGAAAAGATGGTATGCCTGGCCGCAGTGGGGTGGTATGTGCGGGAGCCCGACTCCGCGCGTCTCGGCCCAGTCTGCCAGGTTGGTGTTGTAGTATTCCCATATCCGGCGACGTCTGGACTGTATATCTCCGGCATGCTCCAGCTGGGCCAGCAGGAAGGCGGCCAGCAGGTCGGAGGGGAGGTAGCTGGAGCCAAGATCCACCCAGGTGTATTTATCCACCTGCCCCCGGAAAAAGCGGCTCCGGTTGGTCCCCTTTTCCCGGATGACCTCGGCCCGCTCCACGAGGGCGGGATCGTTGATCAGCAATGCTCCGCCTTCGCCGCAGTGGAGGTTCTTGGTTTCGTGAAAGCTTTGGGTCGCCATACAGCCGAAGGTGCCGAGCTGTCTGCCCCGGTACGTGCCGAACAGCCCATGGGCGTTGTCCTCCACGACCGCGATCCCTTTACCTTCCGCCAGTTCCATAATCGTTTCCATCTCGCAGCCGACGCCTCCGTAGTGAACCGGTACGATAGCCCGCGTTCGTGGGGTAATGAGCCCCGGCAGCAGGCGTTCATCCATGTTGAGGGTGTCTGGACGGATATCGCAGAAGACCGGCTTGGCGCCCCGCAGGACAAAAGCGTTCACGGTGGAAACAAAGGTGAAGGAAGGGACGATCACTTCTTCGCCAGGCTGGATATCCAGAAGGATAGCGGCCATTTCCAGAGCATGGGTACAGGAGGTGGTCAGAAGAGCCTTTGCTACACCTAGGGACTGTTCAAGGATGGAGTGGCAGCGCTTGGTAAATCCTCCATCACCGGAGATATGGCCGTTGGCGACCGCCTCTGCCATATAGCTGTGCTCGCGGCCGGTGAGATGGGGTTTGTTGAAGGGTATGTTCATCAAAGTCGCCTTGTAGACATGGATTATCCCGTTGTCGGTGCGCGGTTCGGATACTTTCTCAGCAGCGGTAGATCAGTGCTGCTTTACATTCAGGATGTCGATCTGGCGCCTGAAGAATGGTATAAACTCCGTTTGCGGCTGCATCTGTACGATTCTTGCCAACATAACTTCGGCCTCGGAGTATTTACCTGCGTAAATCAGTAGTTCCGTATAACAGATCGCTACTTTTACATTCTCTGGAAAAGCAGCCACATAATCATTGTAGAGAGCCAGGATACGATCGATAAATATTTTTTTGTCTATGCCGAATCGTTTGATTGCAGAGCTGTTCGGCTCTGTGTTCCTCGCAAGGACAAAGTATTTTGTGTCGAGATATACCGGAATCCAGCCCGGGTTATTCAAAAGTACCTTCAGCAGCGGCATGGGGCGTCCGCCGAACGTGCGAATATTGAGTGCAACGACGTCGATCTTGTATTGGTCCAGCAACACCGCATGGTTTTTTCGAGCCTCGATTATCTCGTTGAAATGATCGTTTACCCGGCTGTCAAGCCCCCTGCCATCAATAAAGGTCTGCCATTTCGGGTACAAGGCCCAGTTGAAATAGCCGCCTGTATCATATTCATTGAACAGGCGCCCGGAAAGACCGGAATCCTGGAGGAATAATGACATCTTTTCCGGATAGTAATCGGAAACCGGCCAGCCATTCTTTCTATTGTCCCATTCCAGGGTCGTTAGCCATGCAAGCAGCGCAATTACAACAACCAGCGCTCCTGACTGCCACAGGCGGGTTTGTGTAAATTTCTTCCTTACCCCCGTCTGTCCCAGGTACCATCCGGTCATGGGGAGCAGGGACAGCGCAATGAAACCCTCATTGCGTAAATATTTCAGACCGAAGCCGATCAAAAAAACCGAAATGAATATTTCTGGCCAGAACTTTCTGCGCGTAAAGATCAAGCCAACAACATGTAATCCGGCGATAAACCAGAGCAGCCCGACCAGTTTTACATCCTTGAAATGGGCCCAGCTGTTTTTAAATTCATCAATCTGGTTTGTCGCGTTCTGCTGGGTAAAACTTGAGACTTCTATAAAAACGTTCCAACCGGTTGGATTGAGAAGAGACGCAGCAATTCCTGCAGCTGCCCAGCAGAGAAGCCGTTTGAGACGGATGTGATCGGTTCGGTACTGGATGGTGGCCCCGGCCGCAAAGAGGACAAGCAGGATGTCTCCAACTATAAAGCCGCCATGTATATTCGACCAGACTACCATTAACGGCGGCAGCAGCCAACTCGGTTGCTGTCCCAGGCGGACTTGCGCCACCATCCCGAGCAGAAGTGCTGCAAAAATGAATGAAAATACTTGAGGACGTTCCAGATTGAATACGACGACAAATATGACTGAGCCGAGCCCGAACAGAAGTTTTTGCAAAAAAGGTGACACCGATTGCCGGCGCATCTCCCATAGAATTGACCCCGTCAGCAGTAGCAGGGTCAGGAATTTTAATGCAAAAATGCCGTAAAAACCCCACACTCGATGCAGGAGTGCAGCAGCCACCTGCCAAAGCCAATACCCCTTGAGAATCCGGATTGCTGCCGCTCTCCCATTTGCAGCCGGATCACCGGTATAGTTGAAGGGATCAGTGTCGAGCAGGCGCCCCTGATCCAACATCACTTCGCCGCTCTTGAGATGCCACCAGAAATCCGGGTCGGTTATGGCTCTCCCACAGTAGACAATGAGCAAAACAGCCAGTATCCCCCAGAAGGTCCAGGAAACAGCTCGCTCTACAAAACTGTCCTTTGCTGGCCCTGAAATGGCAAGCTTGAATTTTGTCTCTGTTGGTGGATTGCTCATGTGGTCCCGGAGTCGATATGTTTTTAGTTCTCGGACGGAATACAACACATACTTTTTTTTTACATCTCGTTTTTCATCTGCCACGCCAGACGCGCCATGATGTGTGTGGCAATACGTTCCTTGTCGATAGCATATTGCTCAACAAGTGCACGGTTCTGCGGAACATTCCTCAGAAAAATGAGTGCGACATCATCCTGGTAAATGAGTGCCCAGCCGGTATCATCTCTAAGCTGCAGGAGAAGCGGGTAGACTGTCTGGCTATTAAGGTTCGTGCCGGGGATGACGATGGTATTGATGTTATAGAACGACAGCGGACCTTTCCAGTTTGTGCCCGCCATTACGTACTCATGTATTTGGGTTATATTAGGGACTATTCCGCGACCATCGACGAATACGGGATGATCAGTATAGCACATCAGGTAGCCGCCCCAGAAGGTGTGATTGAATATGTTTCCCGGCGGCTGGACCGTGTTGAGGAAGCGTACGGCTTCGACGGGGAACGCTTTGTTCGCTCTGAATTCAAGTACATTGCGGAAATCGGCAGTGCCCAGCCATAACATAACAGCCAGAAGCGGTAGCGGTCCGTACCGCCCTTTCAGTTTGCAGTCCGGCAGATGGAGTGCAACCAGAGGGGTTACCAGAATAAAGAAAGGTATATAGCGCAGACCCGTCAATGAGAGGGCGCCGAGTACCACGGGTACAGCAATGTGGTGCAGCTCCATGGAGCGGAATTTGACAAATATGGTGATAACGACGGCAAGCAGCAGCCCCCAGTAGTAATAATCGATGAAGTGCTGAACAAAAAGCTCCTTCAGGGGGGATGTGTATTCCGCGATATCGATGATAAATGTTTTTGGCGGAAAAAGAGACATTCTGAATGCTGAATAGCCGTTCGGATTTATACCGGAAATCAACGCAGCTCCCGTTTGGAGAACAAGAAGGGGAGTGTTGAAGGGACGGTCATGCAACCGGTCGGATATGATGCCGCTGACCAGGTACAGTGCGATGACGGTGACGCCGAGAATGAATGAACCGTGACAATTGCTCCAGATTAACATCAGCAACAGCAGGGCGGCTGCATGAGGTTTTTGAATCGCCCGGTCACGGCGGGTGAGCTGTTCCAGCAGATAGAGCAGGAAAATCATGAAGAAGAACGCAAAGATTTGCGGTCGTTCGCCGGCGTAATTGCGCAGCACGTTTCCGATTGCAAACACGGTTACCAGCGGGATAACACCGGTTTTGCCTCGCTTGAGCCACCAGTAGACAAATCCGAGAATGCCGGTGTAGATGATGGCACGCAGCACAACCATGCCCGCTTCCCCCGCACTCTTCCAGACACCGAAGAGGGCCAGCTGACCCAGCCAGTACTGTGTCAGATAAAAACGGGTGCGTTCGATTACCACTGGTGTCTGATTGAGATAGCTGTTGACGAAGGAAAACGGGTCCGCGGAGGGAAGCCGCCCGTGCTCCCATATCCACTCTCCTGTTTTCACATGCCAGAAAAAATCGCCTTCACTCACGGGAAAAGTGAAGAGAATACACAGCGCGCCAAGGAACAGAAACAGAGCGATTACGCTGTAATCCCGTCCTGCAAAAAGCGAACTGATTTGATTAGACATTCCGCTCCCTCCAGGTTCAAATTTTACAGGTCGTTAGTATTCAGCCATGCCCATCTGCGGACAAGGTGTGAATACAGCTGGTCTTTAGGGATCATAAAACGGGCAATCAAATCCCTGTTTTGCGGGATATTTCTGACGAATACGACTGCAACCTCGTCCAGATAAACAAGCGCCCAGTCGTTATCCTCTGTAAGCTGGACAAAGAGCGGATACGTCTTCCCGGTGTCCTGGTG
>JBAQPK010000299.1:0-4357 GCA_049305715.1 Desulfuromonadaceae bacterium
GCACTGCCCCGGCTCCTCCAGCAGCAGGTCGATCCGGCTCCGCTCACTGCCGTAGCAGACCTCCGGCCGGATACGTTCATATCCCTGCAGTTCGGCCACGATTCCCCGTTCGATCCCCTCCCGGGCCAGCCGGTTGGGAAGGGCGGTGTTGATCCCCACCCAGCAGCCATCGGCCTGGACCAGTTCCCAGGTGAAGGGGAACTTCCGTGAGGGGTTGCCGCTGCTGGAGAGGAGAACCCGGCTTCCCGGCACGGCGCACCCCATCATGCTCCCCGAGTTGGGGCAGTGGGCGGTAACAATGGTGCCGTCGGCCAGCTCCACGTCGGCGAGAAAACGCTGGTAGCGGCGCAGGAGCCGTCCGGCTATGAGCGGGTAGGGGAGTTTCATCTGTCACCTGCTGCTGATGGGGTCTGGGCTATCGGTACGATGCAGCCGTGGAAAGATATCACAATCGGAGAAATTATGGGACGGTATACTTGTATTAGACGGCGGCGTGGCGATTCCGTGCTTTTGTCACTGCCTGATCCGCCTGACCCGGCTGCAAAAGGGTGACAGGCTGCTTTACGAGATAAGCAGCCCGTCCCCGCCTCCGTTCCGGTTTTTATATATTCAGAGTGTGCCCGTTTAAATCCGGTAGTTATCTGGTATCATTGGTACAGCTGACAGAAAACTTGCGGAGGGAACATATGAAAAGTTCAAAGTATTGCTTAAACATTATCGTCCTTCTCTCTCTCTTCAGTTTCACCGCTTATGCCGCTGATATGAAGGAGGAGGCCAGGCCGGAAAGTGCCGGAGCCCATGATCACGGGACGTGGAAGGAAAAACGTTTTGTCGCAACAGTCGGTTCCGACGGAGTCCAAAGGGTGGAGATGGTCGGTGGCGAATATTTCTATGATCCCAACTATATCGTGGTCAAGGTGAATAAACCTGTGGAGTTGAAGGTCAGGAAAGCGGCGGGTTACATTCCGCATGACTTGGTCGCGAAATCGCCGGAGGCGGGTATTGATTTCAAGCTTGATCTGAAAGGGGATCCCCGGACGGTTACGTTTACCCCGACAAAGACAGGCAAATACCCGATCTATTGTGACAAGAGCTTACTATGGTTCAAGACTCACAGGGAAAGAGGTATGGAAGGGATGATTGAGGTTGTTGAATAAGGAGAACCGCCCTGGGGCGGATGATATGACGTATCGCCCGTTCGCCAAAAATGTCTGTGTCGGGGGAAAAAGAGACAAGCCATGACCACCACCATAACCTGTCAGGAACTGCACAAGAGGCTCGCCGAAGGCGAGGCGCTGCGTATTATTGATGTCCTTCCGCCGGAGGTGTATGCCGCCCGGCATCTTCCCGGAGCCTGTAACGCCTGCGTCTACGAGATGGTTTTCCTGGAGGGAGTTGCCGGACTGACACCCGATGCCGCCACGCCGATCGTGCTCTACGACGCTTCCGGCACGACCATGGCGGCCGTGACGGCCCGTGAAAAGCTGCTGGCGGCCGGCTACCGGGATGTGCGTGTGCTGACCGGCGGGCTGGCTGGCTGGACCGCCGCCGGCTTCGCCGTGGAAGGAGTGGAGCCTCCTCTTCCGGAAGCTGCCCCCAGGGACGGCGTCTACCGGCTCGATCCGTCCGGCTCTGTTCTGGAGTGGATCGGACGGAATATCAACAATCGCCACCATGGCCGCATCCCCGTGGCGAGCGGCGAGATCGTCATACGCGGCGGGGAGCCGCGCGGGCAGATAACCCTGGATATGACCGGGATCAGTAACCTGGACCTGCAGGACGAGACCTACCGGCAGATGCTCGTCAGCCATCTGAAGTCGGAGGATTTTTTTGCCGTTGACCGTTTTCCGACCGCCTCCCTTGCCATCAGCGGCTGGCAGCCGATCGACGGTGCCATGCCGGGAACGCCCGACCACATCGTGCAGGGGGAGTTGACAATCAAGGGAGTCACCCGCCGGATCTTCTTCCCGGTCACCGTGGCGCCGCAGGAGGACGGCAGCCTCAAGGCCCAGGCCGCATTTGACCTCGACCGGACCGCATGGAACATAAGCTACGGGTCAGGCAGGTTTTTCGAAAAACTGGGCATGCACCTGGTTCACGACCGGATCGATATCGGACTGTTCATCGTCGCCCGGAATTCAGGATAAAGGACTGGGAGGTGCTCCCCGGCCATGGAGCTGACATTGTGCAATGGTGGCGTTTTGTGCTACTATACACCTGTAAGTAACCGGAAGTTCAAGAGCAACTTTTTAACCTTTGAAAAAAGGAGGTCCGCCATGAATACCTTGCAACGTTTACTGGTAATTGCCCTTACGCTGATTCTGCCGCTCTCGGTCTCTTTTGCCGAAGATAAGGCCGTGCCGGGCGCATCGCCGGTTCCGGTCACGGCGCACAATGCCAAATTTCCGATCACCGTGCAATCGGGTGAATACGAGCTTGTCAGCACCATAATTGATTTTGCACCGGGGGCGGGAGTAGCCACCCATAAGCACGGCGGATATGTGCTTGTTCAGGTACTGAGCGGCGAAGTGACTCTTCGGGAGAAGGGTGCCGAAATGATCAAGAAAGAGGGGGATAGCTGGACGGAAAATCCCGGGAATGAGCACTCTGTCATCAACACCGGCAGCGTTGCTGCCCGTGTTGCCGTAAGCATTCTGCTGCCTAAGGGAGCCGAGGCCACCACGATGGTCAAGTAAGTAATCCGGTGAATCCCCATTCCGGGGATGCCGGGCATAATTTCAAAAGGCGACCGATTGGCCGCCTTTTGTTGTTTCTGCACCCTCCAGACTTCAACCGCCTCCCTCACCAATACCCTGGTCCGCATTCCTCCGCCCTCACATTCATGATGTGGCCGCCGTTCATGAATGTATGTGGCAATATCAGGAGTTCACGGTTTTGAGGCGATTCAGGATTCCGCCGAGAATTGATTCCCGCTCCTTCAGTTCCGTATGCCATTCCCGGTTGTCAGTGCCGACCCTCTCCGTGGCCAGATCGGGCAGGTACGATTCAAGAGCAGAAACAAGTGCCGCCACTTCCCTTTCGTTTAGTTCGATGGTTGACATAAAACACCTCCTTCTCCGCGTTTAGCTCCGCGGGGAAATAATCCGTTGCAGTGAATGTCAAAAGTGCAACGGGCACGTCAGGCCTTGCGCCCCTTGCGGCCGACCATAAGTTTGCCGTGATGGGTGATGACATGGACGTTGTGGTTCTTCATCATGCGGTGTTTCTTACCCGCCAGGGTTTTCATGGTTGCGTTCATCCGGTGGCGAGGCATCATGGTTCTCGGCATCATAGCTTTCATGGTTGTCACCCCCTTTTTTTTCTGTCGGGCGCATATAAGCGCCTTGATCTACCACTATCATTATACGCCCTCTTCAGGAAGCAGATGCCAGAAAAATACTGCAAAAGGGGGGGCTTTGTGAAGGTGGCCTATGGACAGGCTACGTTACGGGAAAAGCAGCCCGCCCCCATTTCCCGCCGCAGTTCTAAAATTGATGACAATTGACCCCCGTCAATTTTACGGATAGCGGTTCGGTGATATACTACCCAAATACAATCTGTTGTGCGGACGGCACATGAAACGGAAAGTAACAGAGAAAGCTGGTGATTCGTTCCGCCGGCTCGACGGGGAAGGAAAACATATGACTGCGTTAGTTGTACAACTGAAACAGGAACACGATGAAATCAAGGCACAGGTGGCCGCAATAAAACAGCTTGGGACCATGACACCGGAGGGATTCATCGAGCTTCAGCGCCTTAGAGAGCTTCTGCCGAGGATCAGGAGATGTATCCCCGGCTTGAAGTGGCCGCGCAACGGGATGAAACCCTGGGGAAACTGCTGGCACGTTTTACGGAGGAGATGAACGAGATCACCCGCGAAGCGGCGCGGTTTTTCAATCTTTATAAAACTCCCACACGGACGCTCGACTTTGCCCACGATGTGGCGCGACTGTTTTCCATGATTACTAATCGCATAATCACCGAGGAATCGGTGCTGTACCCCCGTTTGGCTGCGCTTGAGCAGCGCTGACCGTGCGCCAGGCGAGTGTCCGGAAATTTCGCCGGGAAATAACGGGGACATCATAGTGACTCAAAAAGCGGCCAACCGGCCTCCTTCTCTCTGCTCTTCCGACTGGATACTATCGGTCCGGAGCCTTGCCGCCCCCGCCGCTCCTCAGGGAGTCAACGCTCCAGATGCCGCCCCCACGTGAGGCGATGAACAGAAATACGAAGCAGTACAGTGCCGCCAGTTCGCCATTGTTCTGGAGCGGCAGCAGCGCGGTGGTCCCGTGTCCGATCCAGTATGCGAATGCCATCAAGCCGCTGGTTATGAAGGCCGCCCACTGCGTGAACAGAC